>DATEMW010000236.1:0-2327 GCA_035275385.1 Candidatus Methylomirabilota bacterium
TGAGTGACTGCGCGCCGTCGAATGGATATTATCGGGGCCTCGGTTTTCACGTCACGGATCGGGGAGACGGGACATGAGTGAGGTGGCAGGCGGCGCGGTGTCGACGCGACGAGAATTCTTGAAGACCGGCGGCATGCTCGCGGCAGGGATGAGCGTGGCGCCGCTCCTCAGCGCCTGCGCGACTGTCGGAGCGCTCGCCCCCATCACGAACGTCGAAGAGATGGGTATCGCGGAGATCCAGGCGGCGATGAAGGCGGGTCGTCTCAGCACCGAGTCGCTGGTGCAGATGTATCTCGCGCGAATCCAGGCCATCGATCGCAACGGGCCCACCTTGCGCTCGGTCCAGGAGATCAATCCCGACGCGATCCCGATCGCGCGGGCGCTCGACGAGGAGAGAAAGGCCGGGCGCTCGCGCGGCCCGCTGCACGGCATCCCGGTCTTGTTGAAGGACAACATCGCGACTGCCGACAAGATGGAGACCACGGCGGGCGCGCTCGCGCTGGTCGGCGCGCGCCCGCGCGAGGACTCGACGATCGCACAGCGGCTGCGGCAGGCCGGAGCGGTCATCCTCGGCAAGGCGTCGATGAGCGAGTGGGCGTACTTCAAGTCGACGCCGGGCTCGAGCGGCTGGAGCGCGCGCAGTGGCCAGGCGCGAAATCCCTACGCGCTCAACCGCACGCCGTGCGGGTCGAGCTCGGGCTCGGCGATCGCGGTGGCCGCGAGCCTGGTCACGGTCTCGATCGGCACGGAGACCGACGGCTCGATCATCTGTCCGGCCGGCGTCAACGGCGTCGTCGGGATCAAGCCGACGGTCGGCCTCACCAGCCGCGCCGGCGTGATCCCGATCTCGGTGACGCAAGACACGATCGGCCCGTTCGGGCGCACGGTGGCCGACGCGGCCGCCGTGCTGGGCGCGCTCGTCGGCGTCGATCAGCGAGATCCCGCGACGCAGGCGAGCTTCGGGAAGGCGCAGACCGATTACCTGAAGTACCTCGAGCTCAACGGGCTTCGCGGCGCGCGGCTGGGCGTGCCGCGCGAGGGCTACTTCGGCTACAGCCCCAAGGCCGACGCGATCGTCAACCAGGCGATCGAGACGCTGCGGCAGGGCGGCGCGACGATCGTCGATCCGGTGAAGATCCCGAACTTCGACCGCGCCGCGCTCACCTCGGCCGAGCTGATCGTGCTGCTCTACGAGTTCAAGGCCGGCGTGAACGCGTATCTGGCGGGCGTGGCGCCGGGTGCGCAGGTGAGGACGCTCGACGACGTCATCGAGTTCAACAAGCGCAACACCCGCGAGAACATGCCGTACTTCGGCCAGGAGCTCCTCGTGCGCGCTCAGGCCAAGGGCGACCTGACCGAGGCGGAGTATCTCGAGGCCCTCGAGAAGTGCCGGCGCCTGGCCGGCAAGGAAGGCATGGACGCGATCATGGACGAGCTCTCGCTCGACGCGCTGATCGCGCCCACGACGACGCCGGCGTGGCCCGTCGACCTGGTCAACGGCGATCAGTTCCGCGGCAGCAGCGCCAAGAGCGCCGCGCTCGTTGGCTATCCGCTGGTCAGTGTCCCGGCGGGCTTCGCGCAGGGATTGCCGGTTGGGATCACGTTCATGGGACGCGCCTGGAGCGAGCCGACGTTGATCAAGCTCGCATACGCGTTCGAGCAGGCGTCGAAGGCGCGCCGCCCACCGCAGTACAACGAGTCCACGCCGTAGGGAGCCGAGCTATGCGAGCCGTGATCTGTCGCGCGTGGGGCGAAGTCGACACGTTGAAGCTGGAAGAGGTCGCCACGCCCACGCCGGGGCCGGAGGACGTGCTGATCGCCGTGAAGGCGACCGCGGTCAACTATGCGGACGCGCTGATGACCGCCGGGCGCTACCAGACCAAGCCCGATCTGCCGTTCAGCCCGGGCCTCGAGACCGCCGGGGTCGTGGCCGCATGCGGCGCGCGGGTGACGCAGATCAAGCCCGGCGATCGCGTGATGGCGATCCTCCCCTACGGAGGGCTGGCTGAGATGGCGGTGGCGCCCGAGGCCGAGACGTACCCGATCCCAAGCTCGATGAGTTTCGAGGAGGCCGGCGCGTTTCCGGTCGCGTACATCTCGAGTCACGTCGCGATCCGCTGGCTCGGTCGCCTCGAGCCCGGCGAGACCCTGCTGGTCCTGGGCGCCGCCGGCGGCGTCGGCCTCACCGCCGTCGAGATCGGCAAGGCGATGGGAGCGCGCGTGATCGCGGCGGCGAGCACGGCCGAGAAGCTCGCCGTGGCCCGTGAGCGCGGCGCCGACGACCTCGTCAACTACGCGACCGAGAAGCTCACCGATCGCGTCATGGC
>DATEMW010000237.1:0-4029 GCA_035275385.1 Candidatus Methylomirabilota bacterium
CGGCGATGCCGAGCTCGTTCGACCGCGACCCGTTCGCCGATCTGCTGGCGCCACCGCCGTCGCCGCCGCGGGCAGCACCTGTGATCTCACCCCAGACGCCGCCGGCAAGACCACCGGCGCAGTCGCCGTTTCCGGATTTGAACGACCCGCTCGCCGGTATTCGCGCGCCCGAGCCCAGCATCGACGATCTGCTCGGACCCAAGCCGTCCGGCGGGCGCGATTTTCTGCCGGATGATTTTCTCGCAGAGAAGCCGGCGGCGTCGCCATCCCAGCCGCCGCTGCCCGGCAGCCTCGAGGATCTTCTCGGGATGTTCCCGAAGCCAGCGGCCCCGTCGGTGCCGGATCACGGGCCCGAGATCCACACGCCGTACTCGCCGCCCGTGGCCAAGCCCGAGAAGCCGGAGCCTGTCGTGAGGCCCGAGCCGGTGGTACGGCCCAAGGCCGAGGCACCCACGCCGCCGGCGCCGGTCATCCCGCGACCGAGTGCCCCCGTCACGCCGGCGCCCGAGCCGGTGAGCGCCGCGCCCGCGGGGCCGCAGGAGCAGGCGCTCCTGCGCGCGTTCCTTCAGGGCGCCGGGATCTCCGGCATCCAGGCGAAGAGCCTCACGCCCGAAACAGCGGAAGCGATCGGCAAGCTCCTGCGCGAAGCGGTGCAGGGCACGCTCGATCTCCTGCGCGCGCGCGGGCTCACCAAGAGCGAGATGCGGGCCGACGTCACGATGATCATGGCGACCGACAACAACCCGCTGAAGTTCTCGCCGACGGTCGAGGCCGCGCTCACGCACTTGCTGTCCGGGCAGGTGCACGGCTTCATGCCGCCGCTGCGCGCGATGAAGGACGCCTACGACGACCTCCGGGCGCATCAGCTCGGCTTCCTCGCCGGCATGCGCGCGGCGCTCGAAGAGGTGCTCGCGCGCTTTGCGCCGCAGGAGCTGGCCAAGCGCCTCACCGAGCAGTCGATGCTCGACGATCTCTTGCCGATGAACCGCAAGGCGAAGCTCTGGGACCTGTTCCTCGAGCGCCACGCGGCGATCTCCGGCGAGGCGCGCGAAGACTTCAATGCCGCCTTCGGCAAGGCGTTCCGGCGCGCCTACGAAGCGCAGGTCAAACAGCTGCGCGGCGATCGGGGATAGGCGCCCTTCGTGAGCAAGGGCGCGTCGCTCACGATCAACCAGAAGGTCACGGTCTGGGCCCACGGCAAGCTCGGTAAAAAGATCGGGCGGGGCGAGTGCTGGGACCTCGGCGAGGAAGCGCTGAAGCAGGCCGGCGCCCAGACCTCGAACGACCTTGGGCCCGTCGGATCCGACACGGACTACATCTGGGGCGACCCCATCAGCGACATCAGCAAGGTCGAGCCGGGCGACATTCTGCAGATCCGGGATCACGTCATCACGACGACGACCAAAACCGAATACCTCTTCAAGGACGGCTCAACGGTCGTGACGACTGACGAGCACTTCGCGAAGCGCGGCCACCACACCGCGATCGTGAACGGTAAGGTCGATTCCAACGGCCGGATCAAGACGCTCGAGCAGCACGTCAAACCGCTGGGCGACGTCGTTCAGAACATGTCCCTCTACACGCGCGACGTTCCCGCGGTCGTGACGAAGAGCACGGGACAGTACAAGCACCCGGGGACAAAGCTTCTCCAGCGCGTCAACATCACGAAGACCGTGACCATCACGGTCAAGGGCTCGATCTGGCCCTATCACCCGAAGGCTAAGTAGAGCCGCTCGAACGACTCTCCAGGAGCCAGCCGAACTCCACGGCCGTGGGCAGGCCGGCGGAGCCGAGCATCAGTGACTCACCGTCCATTCGGCCGCGCGTCCACCAGAGCGCCCGCCAGCCCGTGCTCTCGGTCCACGCGCGCAGCGCTTCGCCTTCTGCCAACGGGCCGAACGCCTCGACCGAGGGCAGCGCGCGCAGCGGCCGCGTCGAGCCGCCGGGTTGGACCGGCGGCGGTGTCGTGAGCTCGCGGCGCCCGAGCGCCTCGTCGAGGTCGTCGGCGCCGTGTGTGGGATCGAGCACGGCGAGCGCGGCGTCCTCCAGCCCCGCGAACCACTCGGCGCCCTCGAACAGGGCACGCGCCGCGCCCGTGTGCGAGGCGAGCTCGACGGCCACCGTCAGCGGAAAGTGCCGGCCGACCCGATCGACGCTCGGCATCAGCACGCCGGCCCAGCCGCTCTCCGTCACGAGCCCCGGAAGCAAGACGAATCGCCAGATCGGCATCGTCAGATAGCAGTCGAACCAGCGCTCGGCCAGCGCGTCGCGCGAGGCCGCAATGACTTCCTGCAGCCACGTGTCCCACACCTTGACGAAGTCGACGGGGAGACGGCGGCTCGCGAAATCTCCGAGGCTGGGGATCTTGCCGTACCAGCCGGGAACCGCGGTGTGCGGCTCCTCGGTCACAGGGCGGTCGGGCAGCGGAACTGCGCGAGCTCGGGCAGCCGGAAGGGGTTGCGCACGCTGGAGGCGAAGATCTCGAACACCGTGCGGCGGCCCTCGATGTTGAACGTCGCGACGAATCGCTCCGACTGCCGCGTCTCGACGATCTGCACGCCGTCGAACATGCGGAAGAGCGCCCACGGGCCGCCGAACGTCACGCCGTTCGACCCCGAGGCCGGCGGCGGCGTGATCGTCGCGCGCACCAGGCTCCGACCGCCTGGGCCCGGGAACACGACCGACACCGGACTCTGGGGACCGTGCGCGTATCTCACGAGCTTGCCGTCGACGTCCAGGGTGAACTGCTGGATGCTGGCGTCCATCTCCATCGCCTTGAACTCGAGCTGGATGCTCGGGTTGGCGCCGCCCCCGCGGAAGTACACGTCGCGGATCACCTGCGCCCGCTGGAACTCGGCCAGCGCCGCCGATTGCCCCAGGGCCGGATCCTTGAACCGCCACGGCTTCTGTCCGGTGTCGACGTGCTGGAGCAGGTACTTCTGGAAGAAGCCGTCCATGACGCCGCCGGCGCCGAACAAGCGCGCGAAGTCCTCCGGCGTGATGTCGAGGTTGCTGTTGCGAACGAACGGGTAGCGGCCGGCCGCGGCCTTGACGCAGAAGTCGGCGACCTGGGTCCTGAGCTCGCCGTCGATCCGCTCGCGCTCTCTGCCCGCCGTCCCTTGCGTGGCGCCGGCCGCGACGGACTGCAGCATCGAGCGAAGCGGCTCGGGCTGGCTGGCGGCTTCCGCGCCGAGCTTGCTCTTCGCAGCGCTCGCCGGCGCCGGCTGTCCGCTCGCGAGCGCTTCCTTGGTGGCCGCAAGCCACTGATAGACCTCGGCGAGCAGCTGCACCAGCCCGTCGATCGGCGGCGGCCCCTGGATACCGGGAGTACCGCTCACGAAGCGCCGGATGTCATCGAACTGATCGTCGACGATCGACTTCTCGAACATCCCGGTCGGCACGCCGGTGACCGTCGAGCGGGCCTTGCTCGCGTATTCCTGGGCCTTGCCGGTGAGGCCGCCGAGCGCGCCGCCGACCTCCGGCGGGACCGACAGCGTGGTCTCGCGCTCGATCGCCTTCATCAGAGGTTTCAGCGGCGTGTCCGTCGCCGAGAGCACGCGGGTGATCTCGACCAGCTTCGTGAAATCGCGGTTGCGAACGATCGTGATGTCGCCGATGAACTGCCGCCAGATGCGTCGATAGTCCTCGAGGTAGAGACGCTTGACAGCCTCGGTCAGGGCGGGCGTCGACGCCACGGCGCCGGCGCGAGAGGAGCCCAGCACCCACGACTCTTCTTCGGCGAGCTGCGCGGTCGTCAGGTCGACCCGCGTCAGGAAGTACTTGTAGTAGCCGTCCTTCGTATAGAACCCCGGGACGCCCTTGGTCAGCGCCTGCCCACTCTGCCGCTCGAAGACCAGCAGCGCCTTGGGGCCGGCCTTGTCGGGGATGGTGAAGTCCTTGAGGTCCGCGACGCCCGGATCGCGCTTCAGACGCCCGTACACGCGGTTCGGCAACGAGTCGCTGCCGATGACCGTCCGCACGCGCGCGATCACCGCGTCGTTGCGGGGCACGGTCGGATCGACCCAGCCG
>DATEMW010000238.1:0-3609 GCA_035275385.1 Candidatus Methylomirabilota bacterium
GTCGAGATCGGCACGGCCGACGAGCGACGCACCTCGGCGAGGCCCGCCTTGTCGTCGGCGGTCACCGGCTCCTCGAGCCAGTAGAGATCGCAGTCTTCCACCATCCGGCAGAACGCCTTGGCCTCGGCGACCGTCCACGTGCCGTGGGCATCCGCCATCAGCTTCACGTCCGGCCCGAGCGCCCGGCGCGCGGCGCGAACGCGCGCGGCCGAGGCGCGCGGCTCGCCGTCCATCACGCCCACGCGCATCTTCACGGCGCGAAAGCCGCCCTTGTCGACGTAGCCCTGCAGCTGCTCGCCGATGTGAGCCTCGTCGGCCCAGCCGCCCGAGGCGTACGCGGGCATGCGCTCGGCCCGACGCCCGCCCAGGAGCCGCCAGACCGGCGCGCCGAGCGATTTGCCGAGGAGATCCCAGAGCGCCAGGTCGACGCCGGCGATCGCCGAGATCGAGAGGCCGCGGCGGCCGAGCTGCGGCAGCACGTGGCCGCGGTCCAGCGCGTAGCCCTCGCGCGGCGTGTTGTACATCACGTCCCACAGCCGGCTCACGTCGCGAGGATCCTGGCCGACGAGCATCGGCGCGTAGTCGCGGTTGATGATCGCCGCCAGACCGTGCGCGGACGACGAGCTGCCGACGCCGGCCTTCGCTTCGCCCCAGCCGACGAGCCCGCTGTCGGCGACGATTTTCACGATGACCGAGTCGAAGGACGCGATGCGGCCGAAGTCGCTGACGTGCTGCCGCTCGTAAGGAATGGGCACGTGCACCCACGTCGCGTGAACGGTGTTGATCTTCATGGCCCCCGAGCCTAGGGCCGGTTTGCACGCCGCGCAACCCTCGGCTACCCTCTGGTGTCCGCGCCTGTTTCTCAGCCCGGCGCACTGTTTCCCAGGAGGGAACAATGGCGACGAACGAGCTCGAGTTCGAAACGAAGAGCCTCATGCCCCCGACCGAGTTCTCGCGTCGGGGTTTTCTGACGACGAGCCTCATCGCGGGCTTCACGCTCGCGACCGGTCCCGTGAACGCGCAGAGCGTGATCACGACCGATACCGCCGGGCTCACGGCCGGCGAGGTGAAGATCCCCGTCGCCGACGGTCAGCTGCCCGCGTACCGCGCGATGCCGGCCGCGGGCGGGACGTTTCCGACCGTGCTCGTCGTGCAGGAGATCTTCGGCGTGCACGAGCACATCAAGGACGTCTGCCGCCGCTTCGCCAAGATGGGCTACTACGCCGTGGCGCCCGAGCTGTTCGCGCGGGCGACCGACGTCTCCAAGCTCACGACGATCGACGAAGGCCGTGCGGCCGCCGCGAAGGTGTCGGACAAGCAGGTGATGAGCGACCTCGACTCCGCGACCGCGTTCGCCAAGGCCGAGAAGGGCGACGTCAACCGCCTGGGCATCACGGGCTTCTGCTACGGCGGCCGCGTGGTGTGGCTCTATTCGGCGCACAGCCCGACGCTCAAGGCCGGTGTCGCGTGGTACGGCCGCCTCACCGGGCCCACCAACGAGATGCAGCCGAAGAACCCGATCGAGCTGATCGATAGCCTGAAGGCGCCGGTGCTCGGTCTCTACGGCGGCGCGGATCAGGGCATCCCGAACGCGGACGTCGAGAAGATGCAGGCGGCGCTCAAGGCCGCCAAGAAGCCGTCGGAGATCGTGCTCTACGACGGCACGCCGCACGGCTTCCACGCCGACTATCGCCCGAGCTACCGGGAGACGCCCGCGAAGGACGGCTGGCAGCGGCTTCGCGGCTGGTTCCAGCAGAATGGAGCGGCCTGATGCGCTTCGGACTCTTCGGCAGCGCGCAGGCCAAGCGCGGCGGGCCCGACGTCGACAGCGGTGCAGGCTTCAGAGAGTTCGTCGAGAACAACGTGCGAGCCGAGGAGCTCGGCTACGTGAGCTCGTTCGTGGTCGAGCATCACTTCACCGGCTTCGGCCAGATCTCCGCGACCCTCAACTTGCTGACGTGGGTGGGCGCGCGCACGCGGACCTTGCGGCTCGGCACGGCCGTGATCACCTTGCCCTGGCACAATCCGGTGCTGCTCGCCGAGCAGGTCGCCACGATGGATCTCCTGTCCGGCGGCCGGATCGATTTCGGCATCGGCCAGGGCTACCGGCACAACGAGTTCGCCGGCTTCTGCATTTCGATGGAAGAGGCCGACGAGCGGTTCGACGAGTGCCTCGAGGTGATGTTGAAGGCGTGGACGTCCGATCGTCCGTGGTCGCATCACGGCAAATACTGGAAGTACGACAACGTCGTCGTCGAGCCGCCGACGCAGCAGAAGCCGCATCCGCCGCTCTGGATGGGCGCCGGCCGGCCGCAGTCGATCAAGAAGGTCGCCAAGCTCGGCTACAACCTGCTGCTCGATCAATTCGCGTCGATCGAGCAGATCGGCGACCGGATCGCGCTCTACAAATCGGAGGTCGAGGCGCTCGGGCGGCCGTTCGATCCGATGACGGTCGCGGTGACGCGATCGGTCAACGTCGCGATGACGGCCGCCGACAGACAAAAGGCACTCGAGACGCGGATGGCCGCACGCAAGCGCGTCGACAACCTTGCCCAGCGCCCCGACGGCCAGAACCAATCGACGATCATGACCTACGCCCATACGCTCGAGGCCGCCGAGGCGGGTGCGCTCTACGGCACGCCCGACGAGATCGCGGGCAAGCTGCAGCGGTTGCGTGACCTCGGGGCGGAGTACGTCCTTCTCAACAGCACCGGTGGGTTCGAGACCCTGCGGCGCTTCGCGGAGGACGTCCGGCCCGCGTTCGAGGGCGAGCCCGCGATCCGGTGAAAGGGCGTTTTCGCCGATGAGCAGTAGCGACGCGCGGGCGACGAACGCCTACTGGGGACGCGACGGGCTCGAGCGCAAGATCCTCGAGGCGCTCGCGGCCGCGGGCAAGAACGTCGACGCGCTGACGATCGACGACCTCGCCCCGGCCGATCAGTTCCACGGCGGCGGCAAGCCGGCGACCGAGCGGCTGGCTCGGCTGGCCGGCCTCAAACCCGGCACGCGTGTACTCGACGTCGGCGGCGGGCTGGGCGGGCCGGCTCGGACCCTGGCGGGTCAGTTCGGATGCCGTGTCACGGTCGTCGATCTCACCGAGTCGTACGTCCGCGCGGCCACGGCTCTCACGGCGCGCCTCGGCCTGGCCGATAAGGTCACCCATCGAGTGGGCGATGCGCTGGCGCTCGACGTGGGCGGCGAGCCGTTCGACGTCGTCTGGACGCAGAACAGCGGGATGAACATCGCCGACAAGGAGCGCCTCTACGCCGGCATTGCGCGCGTGCTTCAGCCGGGCGGACTGCTGGTCACCCAGGAGCCGATGGCCGGGCCGGTGCAGCCCGTGGTGTTCCCGGTGATGTGGGCGCGCGACGCGAGCGCGAGCTTTCTGCGCACGCCCGGGGCGATGCGCACGGTGATGGAAGCGTCGGGGTTCCAGGTGCGCGCCTGGGACGACGTGACCGGCGAGCTCACGGGGCCGGCCAGCGCCGCCGCGATTCCCGCCCACAGCGTTCAGCAGATCATCATGGGCGAGTCGCTCGACGCGATCATCCGGGCGGGGCACCAGAACCGCGAGGAGCGCCGGATCGTCATGACCCAGGCGGTCCTGGA
>DATEMW010000239.1:0-2583 GCA_035275385.1 Candidatus Methylomirabilota bacterium
CGGCCCCACAGGCCGCGCCTGCGGCGCCAAGCGCGCCCGCGGCCCCTGTGCAGCCTCCGAGTCCGGACCTGACGACGGCGTGGGAGCGGGTCGTGGACGAAGTCATGAAGAAGAAGCCGACGCTCGGGGCCGTGCTGATGCAAGCACGGCCGAGCGGCGTGAGCGATCGCGAGTTGACGATCGTGCTGCTCGGAAATCATTTCCATCGCGAGATGCTCGCGGACGTCGCGAACCGCGAGCTCCTGAATCAGGCGGTGCGGCGCTGCGTGGCCGGCGCCGAGCGCGTCAACGTGGTGGCGGGCGGCGAGAACGCCGGCGCCATCGCGGCGCACCCGGCGGTCCAGGCGGCGATCTCGGAATTCCAGGGCGAGGTGGTCGCGGTGCGGCCGCGCCTGCCGGAAGGAGAAGGCCAGTGAAGGGCTTCGGCAACATCATGAAGGAAGCGCAGAAGCTGCAGGCCCAGATGGCGGCCATGCAGGAGGAAGTCGGCAAGAAGAAAGTCGAAGCGACGGCGGGCGGTGGGATGGTCACGGTCGAGGCGAACGGCAAGCAAGAGCTCACCGCCGTGAAGATCGATCCCGAGGTGGTCAACAAGGAAGAGATTCAGATGCTCGAGGACCTCGTGCTGGCGGCGGCCAACGAGGCGCTCAGAAAATCGCGCGAGCTCGTGCAGCAGGAGCTCGGCAAGCTGACCGGCGGCCTCAAGATCCCCGGTCTCGGTATGTAGGCGGAGTCGGTTGGCGTACTACCCCGAGCCTGTCGCCCGCCTGATCGAAGCCCTCCAGCGCCTGCCCGGCATCGGACCGAAGACCGCTCAGCGGCTCACGTTCTTTCTGCTCAAGCGACCCGCCGCCGAGGTGCGCGAGCTGTCCGAGTCGCTGGTCGCGGTGAAGGAGCGCATCGTCTATTGCGGGACGTGCTTCAACGTGACCGACCAGGATCCGTGCCGCGTCTGCGCCGATCCGGCGCGCGACGGCCGGCTGCTCTGCGTGGTCGAGGAGCCCAACGATCTCCTGGCGATGGAGCGCACGGGCGAGTATCGCGGCCGCTATCACGTGCTGCTCGGCGCGCTCTCGCCGCTCGACGGTATCGGGCCGGACGATCTGAAGGTGCGTGAGCTGCTCGCGAGGCTCGAGGGCAGCGCGATCGCCGAGGTCATCCTGGCGACCAACCCCAACGTGGAAGGCGAGGCGACCGCGCTCTATCTGGCCAAGCTGCTGCGCCCGCTCGGGATGCGGCTCACGCGCATCGCGCGGGGCCTACCCGTCGGCGGCGATCTCGAATACGCCGATCAGGTGACGCTCTCGAAAGCTCTGGAAGGCCGCCGCGAGATCAGCTGAAGCGCGCGGCTTACGGGACGAGCGGCGCCGGCTCCTCGAGGAAAACCCGATGAAGCAGCCGGACGGCATCGTCGAGCTTCCCTCCGTCGATCATCCAGGTGATGCGAAATGACGATGTCGCCACGCCGCTCCATGCGATGCCAGCCGAGTGCAGCGCATCGCAGCCCCGGCGGAGATTTTCGAAGCTCGCGTTGATGCCGGCGCCGATCACGCTGAGGGCGCCGACGTGTTCGACCAGCCGCACGCGGGCGCCGAACCGTTCGCGCAAGCTTGCCCGCAGCCGATCACCCTCGTGCAGGTTCTCTCTCGACACCACCAGCGCCAGGTGATCCGGCGTGGCATGCAGCTGCTTGCCGGCAACGTGGTGCGCGTCGAGCAGCGCCAGCAGCTCTTCCGTGGCCGCGCTCGACTCGATGACCAGGACGTCCCGTTCGCTGGCGACGCCGACCACCCGGCCCGGCATCTTGGGTGGATGGCGGCGGACGACCGTGCCGTCGGCCGAGGGATCCGCGCCGGGCAGCGGTGAGGCGGTGGCCCGCGCGTAGATCGCGATGCCCTGCTCCTTGGCGAACTCCACGGCCTGCGCGTTCAGCACGCGGGCGCCCGCCTCGGCCAGCTCCTGCGTCTCCTCGTACGACAACGACGGAATCCGGCGCGCGGCCGGCGCCACCCGCGGATCGGCGGTGTAGACGCCATCGACGTCGGAGCAGATCTCGCAGTACGCGGCGCCGAGCGCCGCCGCCATCGCGACCGCCGTCGTGTCGCTGCCCCCGCGGCCGAGCGTCGTCACTTCGCGCCGGTAGGACACCCCCTGGTAGCCGGCGATGACGACGATCTTTCCTCGGGCGAGCTCGTCCTGCACACGGAACGGACGTACCTCGATGATGCGCGCGTCCACGTGGCGGTCGTTCGTGACGATTCCCGACTGGCTGCCGGTGAAGCTGATGGCGTCGCCGCCCAGCTCGCGAATGGCCATCGACAAGAGCGACATCGCGATGCGTTCACCGGCGGTGAGCAGCATGTCGAGCTCCCGCCGGTCGGGGTTGGGCGAGACCTGCTTGGCGCGAGCGAGGAGCTCATCCGTCGTGTCGCCCATCGCCGAGACCACGACGACGACGTCGTGCCCCTGACGCTTGGTTCGCATGACGCGCTCGGCGACCTGCTGCATCCGCGAGACGTCGGCAACGCTGGAACCGCCGTACTTCTGGACGACGATCGCCACAAAACCATCCTACGTCAGAGC
>DATEMW010000240.1:0-20895 GCA_035275385.1 Candidatus Methylomirabilota bacterium
GTCACGGCCGTGGCCGTGACGAACGTGACCCGGCGGGACGAAGCCGCGGCCGGGAACGACGACGCGCTTCTCGACGACGATCACCCGCGCCGGCGCGTGGTAGACGGGCCGGTAGTAGGGAGCCGGCGCGCGGTAGACGACGGGCGGCGGCGTGTAGACCGGGTAGTAATGCGGCTGCACGACCACCGGAGCAACCGGAGGCGCGGGGTAGAAGACCGGCCGAGGCGCCGGGACTACCGCGCCGAAGACGCCGGTGCCCGAGATGATCTGGTTGAAGACGGCGAAGGCGCCAAGACCGAGTGCCGCGTCGGTTGCGGGCCCCGCGAACGCCGCGCCCGGGACCAGCATCGCCAGCAAGCCAGCGAGAACCATAGCCTTTTTCATTGTCGGTCCCTCCTGAGGGAGCCAACTACTTTCCTTCCCTCTGGCCGATTGGACGTAGGGCGAGGAGGGAGTATTTCAGTGGGTAAAGTATCGGCCAGAGCGTCAGCGGGGCTTGCGCCCGGAGACGTTGAACATCGCCGCGTCGAGGCCGAGCGCGCTCTTACCGATGGCCTCGAGCATGCGATCGACGGTCGGCGGCATCAACGTGCAGGTCCTCAGATCGCGGAACGCTCGCTCCGCTGGAAAGTCCCTGTACGCGCCGCGGCCGCCGACGACCTGGATCACCTTCGACGTGACGTGCAGGCCGACTTCTGTCGCGAGGTACTTGGCGCGGTTCGCGAGCGGACCGAGCTCGCCGAGATCGGCGCCATCCCAGCGTGACGCCGAGTCGGCCAGCACGAGCGCCGCGGCGTCGAGCTGCACGGCGAGCTCGCCGATGTGGCGCTGCACGGTCGGATCGGTCGCGACCGCGACGTTCTCCGGCTTGACGATGCGCTTCTTCGCGTAGTCGAGCGCGAAGGCGAGCGAAGATTCGGCGATGCCGAGATAAACGGCAGCGTAGCCGAGCGCGAAGCTCTCGATGACGCCGACCCGGACCGCGGCGCCGGGATCGCCGAGCAATCCGTCCTCGGGCGCGCGCACGCCCGTGAAGGTCACCGATGGACTGAACGTCGCGCGCATGCCGAGCGTGTCCCACTTGCCGTCGGTCGTGATGCCCGGCGAGTCCGCGGGCACCAGGGCCAGCTGGAGCGCCTTCGCCATGTCGGTGCCGCCCTCGAGCGCGCACCAGATCATGTAGTAGGACGCGCCCAGGGCCATCGTGCAGAAGTGCTTCACGCCGTCGATGACGTAGCCCGAGGCGTCCCGCCGGATCACGGTCTCCATCAGCAACGTCCGGGAGAGGCTCACCGCGGGCTCGCTGCCCCAGCTGCCGAAGAGCTTGCCGTGCCGGGTGACCTCGTCGAAGTACCGGCGCTTCTGCTCGGCGGTGCCGACCGCATCGATGAAGCGCATGACGGTCGAGTGCATGTGCACCGTCATCGCCGTGCTGGCGCAGCCGCGCGCAATCGTGCGGATGACGGCGACGTACGTGGCCATGTCGAGCCCGAGCCCGCCGTGGCTCCGCGGAATCGCGCCGGCCAGGAGCCCTTCGCGCCAGAGGTCGCGCCAGCTCTCGACCGGGTTGGCGCCGGCCGCGTCGTAGCCGGCCGACCGCGGCGCGATCCGCTCCCGCGTCAGCCGATCGGCGACGTCGACGACCGCCTGCTGCACCTGGCTCATGACGAAGTCCCCCGCGCCGTCAATGTGCCCCAGATGCCGCGCGGCAGGAACAGGACGAAGGCCATGAAGATCACGCCGATCACGATCGGCCAGGCCTCGATCACGATGCTCAGGCGGTCGGCCAGGATCAGGAACGTCGCGGCGCCGACGAACGGCCCGAAGAACGTGCCGGCGCCGCCGAGCAGGGTCATGATCACGACCTGGCCCGAGGTGCTCCAGTAAAGCGAATCAACGGGCACGACCGTGAGCCGCAGCGCGTCGAGCGCACCGGCCAGTCCGGCGAACAGCGCGGAGAACACGAATGAGAGCAGCTTGATCCGGTTGATGTCGTAGCCGCAGGCCACGGCACGATCGCTGTTCTCGCGGATCGCCTGCAGCACCGCGCCGAACGGCGAATCGAGGATTCGCTTGAGGGCGGCCACCGCGAGCACGACCAGCACGTACGCGAAGAAGTAGAAGGCCAGCGGCGTGCGAAGCGACACGGACCAGCCGAGCAGGCCGAGCGGGTGCAGCGGGATGCCGCGAAGCCCGTCGTCACCGCCCGTGAGGTCGGCAGCGTGAAACGCGATGAAGTAGAGCATCTGCGCGAAGGCCAAGGTCAGCATCGCGAAGTAGATACCGCGCCGGCGCAGGCAGAAGAATCCGATCACCGCGCCGCCGATCACCGCCGCGGTGAGCCCGAGGCCCAGCGCGAGCCACAGCGATGTGAGCTTGAGCTTCGCCAGCGCGATGCCGGTGCCGTAGGCGCCGAGCCCGTAGTACGCGGCGTGGCCGAACGACAGAAGTCCGGTGTAGCCGTACAGGAGATTGAACCCGAGGGCGAACAGGCCGAAGATCAGCACCTGCGTGGCAAGCGACTGATAGGGCACCAGAAACGGAAACACGGCGAAGAACACGATGAAGGACGCCACCGGATGAGCCGACACCCATGCCGCGATCGGCCGGAGCGCTGCCGCGATCATTCGGCCAGCCCGGCCTCGCCGAAGAGCCCGCTCGGCCGCACGAGCAGCACCGCTGCCATCACGATGAAGATGACCAGCTCGGCGAGCTTGGGGGCGAAGAACGTCGTCATGCTGACGATCTCACCCATCACGAGCCCCGCGATGATCGCGCCCGGCAAGCTGCCCATGCCGCCGACCACCACGATCACGAACGAGTCGATGATGATCTCGACGCCCATCTCGGCGTAGACCCCGCGCATCGGGCCCGCCAGCACGCCGGCCAGGCCGGCCATGGCGATGCCGATCCCGAAGACCAGGAGCCAGATCCGGTTGAGATCGACGCCCAGCGCCCGCACCATCAGCGCGTCGCGCGAGCCAGCGCGGATGATGAGCCCGATGCTGGTCTTCTCGAGAAAGAGCCACAGCGCGATCAGCACGGCGGCGGTCACCGCGATCACGAAGAGCCGGTAGACGGGAAAATTCATGAACCCCAGGTTGACGGCGGAGGCCAGCTGCTTGGGCGGGTCGACCGTGAGACCGATCTTGCCCCAGATGAGCTTGGCGCCCTCGACCATCGCGAGCGAGAGCCCGAACGTCAGGAGCAGCGGGTCGTCGGGACTGCGGCCGTAGAGCCGCCGGATCAGGAAGCGCTCGACCAGGAAGCCGAGCGCGCCGACCACCAGCGGCGCCAGGACCAGAGCCGCCCAGAAGCTCTTGGTCAGGCTCATCAGCGAGAAGGCGACGTACGCGCCCAGCATGTAGAACGAGCCGTGCGCGAAGTTCACCACCGTCATGAGCCCGAAGATCAGGCTCAGACCGATGGCCATGAGCACGAAGATGCCGCCCAGCACGAGGCCGGTGAAGGCCTGAGCGGCGAGTGCCGAGAGCGGGATGTCGAGCACGCGCGGCTAGGCGTGACCCTTTTCGGCGCAGGTCCGGTCGAGCTCCTCGTTGGCCGCGACCTTGCCGACGATGTCGAAGAGGCCCCATTCGCCCTTCACCTGCTGCGGCGAGCGGACCTTGAGGATCCACAGATCCTGGAACGACTTGTTGTCGCACGCGCGCCAGTACTGCTTGCCCTTGTAGTGGTCGTACTCGCGGTTCTTTCTGAGCGCGTTCGCCACCGCGTTGGAGTCGGTCGACTTCGCCAGCTCGACACCCCGGGCGACTTCCATGACTCCGCTGTAGCCGTAGCCGGAGTACGAGTCGGGCGGCCGGTTGAACTTCTTCGTGTACGCCTCGACGTAGCGCTTGGCTTGCGGCACGGTCTCGGCCAGCTCGTGGCAGAAATGGGTCGCTCCGTAGATGTCCTGCCACACCTCGGCGCCGCCCTCCTTCGTGTAGTCGAGGAAGTGCAGCGGCACGACGATCTTCGCGTCCTTCTTCAGGCCGAAGCTGATCGCCTGCTTCAGGAACGGCACCGCGTCGGCGCCCGGAGTGACCGCGTAGATCACATCGGGCTTGGCGGCCTGGATCTTGGGCAGGTGCGCCGAGAACTCCGGCTTGCCGAGCGGATAGGGCGTACTGCCGAGCAAGGTGCCACCGAGCTTGGGCGCGGCCGCGGCGAACACGGCGTTGTTCTGCTTGCCGAACGCGTAGTCCGCGTAGACGATCCACCACTTCTTGCCGAGCTCCTTGATGCCGAAGCTGGCGATGGCCCGGCTGGTGATCGTCGGGTTCAGCGCCTCGTGGAACGTCAGCGGGCTCGTGTCGGGCTTCGCGCTGATCTCGTCGGACTGGCTCACCGAGATGTAGAGCTTGCCCGCGGCCTTGCTCTGCTCGTTGATGGCCATCTGCACGTGGGCGGCAAGACCGCCGACGACGAAGTCGACCTTCTGGTTCTCGATCAGCTCCTTGGTCCGCTGGGCGCCGACGGCCGGCTTGAGCTCGTCGTCACGGAACAGGACCTCGAGCTTGCGTCCCATGATGCCGCCCTTGGCGTTGATCTCCTCGTTCGCGAGCTGGGCGCCCCGATGCATGTCGGCGGCGATGGCGGCGAACGTGCCGGTCAGCGGGAGTGGGAAGCCGATGCGGATCGGATCCTTGCTCTGGGCGCGCAGCACGGCGGGAAAGGCCAGGATGGTGGCTCCGGCCGTTGCGGTCGTCAGAAACTGGCGTCGATGCATGGCTCCCTCCGTCGAGTCATTTATAAGCACGCCTCGGCCGGCGGGGCCCCAGCCCCGCGACGCCCTGCAGCGCGCACTGCATTTGTAGGCGAGTGGCGCCGATGATAGAGGGGCCGGTCCGGGAGTGTCAATCGTGATAGATTCCGGCCGTGCCGGCGCCGGCTGGGCGAATCGGAGCGCGCGCCAAACGCGGCGACGATCCTCGCCTGCTCACCGGGCGCGGCCGCTACGTCGACGACGTGACTCTGCCGCGCATGGTCCACGCGGCGTTCGTCCGCAGCACCCACGCCCACGCGCGCCTCACCCGCGTCGACGTCGACCGCGCGCGACAGGCCCCTGGGGTCGTGGGCGTGCTGGCCGGCGACGCCGTCGCCTCACTCTGCCAGCCCTATCGCGGCGTGCTCCTGCACTACAAAGGCATGAAGACCGGCGCGATGCTGCCGCTCGCCCTCGAGCGGGTGCGCTACGTCGGCGAGCCCATCGTCGCGATCGCCGCCGAGAGCCGCGCGGCGGCTGACGACGCCGCGGCGCTGGTCGGCGTCGAGTACGAGCCCCTGCCCGCCGCGCTCTCGCCGGACGCCGCGCTCGGCCCCGGCGCTCCGCTGATCCATCCCGAGCTCGGCGACAACGTCCTCTACGAGACGCGGCTCACGGCCGGGGACGTCGATCGCGCGCTGAGCGCCGGACGCGTGTGGGCCCGCACGTTCACGACCGGCCGTCACACGGGCGTGCCGCTCGAGCCGCGAAGCCTGATCGCCGACTATGAGCCCGCGACCCGCGCGCTCACGGTCTGGATCTCGACCCAGGTGCCGCACATGATGCAGGCCGTGCTCGCCGAGCTCTTCAGCCTGCGCGAGGCGCGCGTGCGCGTGATCGCGCCGGACGTCGGCGGGAGCTTCGGCATCAAGATCCACGTCTATCAGGACGACATGGCGGCCTGCGCGCTGGCGCTGACGCTCGGGCGTCCGGTCAAGTTCGTCGCGAGCCGGCGCGAGTCGTTCCTGTCCGACATCCACGCGCGCGAGCAGACGATCGCGATCGAGGTCGCCGCCGACGGCGACGGCGTCCTGACCGCGATGCGCGCCTCGATCACCGCCGCGGTCGGGCCCTACTCGGCGTATCCACGCTCGAGCGTGGTCGAGGGCGGCCAGGTCCTCCGTCTGCTGCCGGGACCCTATCGGCTGCGCCACTACGACGCGGCGCTTCGCGTCGTCGCCCAGAACAAAGTCGTGACCTCGCAGTACCGCGCCGTCGGACACCCGATCGCCACCGCCGTGACCGAGAGCATGCTCGATCTCGTCGCGCGCGATCTCGGCCTCGATCCCGCCGAGGTCCGGCGCCGCAATCTGGTGCGCCCGGAGGATCTGCCGTACACGTCGCCCAGCGGCAACGTGTTCGACAGCGGCAGCTACCAGGCGGCGCTCGCGCGGCTGCTCGAGGTCGCGGGCTACGACCGGCTGCGCAACGAGCAGCGCGAGGCGCGCGCCGTCGGCCGTCACATCGGGATCGGCCTGGCGTGCTTCGTCGAGCTGACGGGACCCGGCGCCCAGTTCTACGGCGTCGGCGGCGCGCCGATCTCGGGCCAGGAAGGCGCGACCCTGCGGCTGGAGCCCGGCGGCGCGATCACGGCGCTCGTCGGCGTCACCAACCAGGGTCAGGGCACGCACACCGCGCTCGCGCAGATCATCGCCGACGAGCTGGACGTCGAGCTCGACGACGTCTCGGTCCTGTCCGGCGATACGGCGGTGGTGCCGTACGGCGGAGGCACCTGGGCCAGCCGCGGCATGCCGATCGGCGGCAGCGCGACCTTGCTCGCCGCGCGCGCGCTCGGCGAGCGGATCCGGTCGGTGGCCGCGGCGCTCCTGGAAGCGAACGCCGCCGACATCGAGCTCTCGGGCGGGCGCGCCGCGGTGCGCGGAAGCCCGGCGCGAGGCCTGAGCTATTCCGAGATTGCCCGGGCGGCGCACTTTCGCTCGAACGAGCTTCGCGGCGTCGAGCCGAGCCTCGAAGCGACCGTGCACTACACGAATCCGGCGGCGTGGACCTTCACCAACGGCGCGCACCTGGCCGTCGTCGAGGTCGACATCGAGACGGGACGGGTCGGCGTGCTGCGCTACGTCGCCGTCGACGATTGCGGCCGCATGGTCAACCCGGCGCTCGTCGAAGGGCAGATCGCGGGCGGCATCGCGCAGGGCCTCGGCGGGGCGCTCAAGGAGCACTGCGTCTACGACGACAGCGGACAGCTCCTGTCGACCACGCTGATGGACTACGCGGTGCCGACCTTCGCCGACGTCCCTCCGGTGGAGGCGCATCACATCGAGACGCCGGCACCGTCGATCGCCGGCGGCTTCAAGGGCGCCGGGGAAGCGGGAGCGACCGGGGCGCCCGCCGCGATTCTGAACGCGGTCAACGACGCGCTGGCGCCGTTCGGCGTCATGCTGACCGATCAGCCGGTCACGCCTGAGCGCGTCGTGCGGGCTCTCTGTGATGGAAAGAGCGACCCAAGATAGCGCGTGCGGTACCCTGCCCGCATGACACCACTTGTCGGAGCCGTGGTTCTGAGCATCGCGCTGGTTGTCTCGCCGTCGGTCGCGCAGTGGGCGCAGGCCCAGCCCGACTTCGCGAGCATGCGGGTCGAGCCGTACACGCCTGCGAAGCCAGCGCCCTCCGTCTCGCTCCCGGATTTGTCTGGCAAGGCGGTCAATCTCTCCGATCTCCGGGGCAAGGTCGTCATGCTGTTCTTCTGGGCGACGTGGTGAACGACCTGCCGGGGGGAGTTGCCCTCCGTCCAGAAGCTCTACCAGGACCTTCGCGGTAAGGGTCTGGAAGTCCTCCTGATCGATATCAGAGAAGATCCCGAACTCGTTCGCCGAACGGTCAAGGAGCGCGGCTACGTGACGCCGGTGCTGCTGGACCAGAGCGGCGAGGTGAGCGGACCGGGCTACCGGGTGTGGGGTCCGCCCACGGTCTTCATCGTCGATCGGCAAGGCCGGCTTGTCGGCCGGGCCGCGGGGGCCCGGGGGTGGGATAGTCAACAGGCACGCCAGTTTATGGAGGCCTTACTCGCCCAGCCGGCTACACCCTGACCCACTCGCGGGGTGGTTTGCGAATTTCGGAACGCCGATGCTACGCTGCTATTCTACGAATGTAGCGACTTCTAAAGGGCTAGCAGGCTGCCGTCGGCCTTCGGCCCGTGACGTGTGGCGACGGGACCGCGCCCCCAGGAGCGAGAACGAAGATGGCCATGGACCCGACCTCCGCTGCTGAAGCGAGAGAGCGAGTCGCGAAGTGGATCGAGGAGACCCGGCAGATCTTCGCCTTGCTGCCGGAGCTCACATCGGCCGACCACCACGCGGGCGCCTCGGCGCAGAAGGAAGTGGACAAGCTTCACAAGGACCTCGAGGACCTCAAGCGCGAGAACCACCTGCTGAGGCTCGAGAAGGACGAGATCGCTCAGGCGATGGGACAGATCGCCGCGAAGCTTGGGATCACGCCGCGCCGGAGCCCCTTCGACCGATCCGGGCCCGGAGACCATCCGCGCGTACCGGACTCCACCAAGCCCACCGAGCCCGCCCGGGCGGCGGAAGCGAAGGCCGCCGACCCCGCGAAGTCCTGACCGTCAGGCGCTGCGAGCCGAGCGGAAGGTACTGGCCGTCTTCGCGCCGGCCGACTGCTTGAGGCTCAAGGTCAGCTCGTACCGCTTCTCAGTCATCGGATCCGGATTGAACACCGCCACCCAGAGTGTGGCGTAGTCCCGCCCGAGCCCCGGCACCGAGGTCCCTTCCGGGAAGGCCCGAAGTACTTCCGACTTGAGATCCGCGCGTCCGACCGGCGGCATCGTCATCAGCCACGCGTGATCGGAGTCGCTGCGCCCGTCGGCCAGCTTCACGTCGATGGAGCGCGGCTCGCGTAGATCGGCGGCGATCGCGAAGAAGCGCGCGGTGATCGGCGCGACGACGACCGGGAAGCGATGGTCGGCGAAGCGCTGCCGCTCCTGCGTGAGCCGCTGGGAGTTGTGCTCGGGATCGCCGATGCGGTTGCTCGGATGGGTGAAGATGCGCGTCTCGGCCGCCGACTCGAGAATGCGCGCCTGGGTCCACACACCGGGCTCGGGCACGGCCGCGAGCAGCACGCTCTTGACGAACTCCGGGTAGATCTCCTGCAGCCGCCCCTCGGTCACGAGCACGTTGTACAGGTGGGCGCCGACCGACTTCGGCCCGTCGCCGGTCGCCGGCTGGAACGTCTTGAGGCTGTTCAGGGCCTTGTTGACGAATCCCGCGAAGCGGCGCTCGATGTGATCGAGCAGGATCGAGTAGCCGTAGGCGAGCAGGCCTTCCTCGTAGTCCGTGCTCTTCTGGATCGGCACGCTGAACACGTAGTTGTACTTGGTGAGCTCTTCCTTCACCGCGTCGGTGAACGAGAGCGTGCCCTTCCAGCTCGTCCAGCGCGCCCACGCCGACACCCACCACTGCGCCGCCTCGTCGCCGCTTCCTCCCTGGTCGGCCAGTTGGGGCTGCGGCGGCGGCGTGGACTCGCGTGGCGACGCCGGCTCGCGCGGCTCAGCGATGACGTTGCGGGCTGGCGCCACCTCGCGCGGTTGCGGCTCCATGATGATGTTCCGCGACGGAGCCACTTCACGCTGCGGCTCGGTGACGATGCTCCGCGAGGGCGCCACCTCGCGCGGCTGCGGCTCCACGACGATGTTCCGCGACGGAGCCACCTCACGCGGCTGCGGCTCGGTGATGATGTTCCGAGACGGAGCGGCGGGGGCGGGCGGCGCCGGCGGGGCGGACGCGGCGGCCGGGACACGCGGCGCGGGCTCCTTCGCAGCGGGCGCCGCCGGCCGCTGGCCCGCAGGCGCTGAGGCGCCGATCGCCAGCTTGCCTCGCGCCGCGGCGACAGCCAGGGTCCTGCCGAACGCTCCGGTCACGGCCTCGTCCAGGACCGCAAACTTGTCGTCGTCGAGCGCGTCGCGACCTTCGATGATCGACAGCAGCGCGGCGAAGGCGGGGATGGTGTCGAGAAAGGCGGGGGCGTTCTCGGCCTCGTACGCCTTGGGGTCCTGAGCGGCCTGGCGAATCTCCTTGGCCTTGCCCAGGCAACTGACCAGCGCCGCGAAGTTGGGACCATCCGTGTGGCTGATCGTCAGCACCCGGTCCAGGACCGTCATCACCCGGGAGCGGGCCTCGGTGAGCGCCGCTTTCTTTTCCTCGGCTGCGATGGCCTGGACAACGGTGGCGAGCAGGGGCTCGAGCGCCTTGGGGCCGTCGATCTCCGCCATCGCCGGCACGTTGACCGACAACGAGCGAGCTGCCTCGAGAACGCGGTGTCGAACCTCCGAGAAGTCCGTACGGACCTTGGCGATTTCGTCGACGACGCTTTCGGGTGGGAGGCTGCCTGAGGCTTGAAGCTGCTGGGCCGCCTGGGCGAGGGTGGAGGCGAGACCCTTGACCCGTTCACCGAGTGCTTCCAGACGTTTGGCCAAGTCCTCCGCGTTCAGAGCCATGGGGTGATTTCGATTCTATCGCGGTGGTCCCGGAACCTGTCAAAAACCCCGGAAGCCGCCCGAAGTGTCCGTAGAGGCCCGGTTTGCCGTGCTTTGGCGGTGATAGACTCCTGACCGTGGCGCACCCTTTGGAAGGCATCGTCGTGGCCGATCTCACCCAAAATGTCGCCGGGCCTTTCTGCACCCAGACCCTCGGCGACATGGGCGCCGAGGTGATCAAGATCGAGCGTCCCGGTCGCGGGGACGATGCGCGAGCCTGGGCTCCGCCCTACTGGGGCCGCGAGAGCGCCACCTTCATGTCCTTGAATCGGAACAAGAAGAGCCTGGCGCTCGACCTCAAGTCGCCCGGCGGGCTTGAGATCCTGCACCGCCTGGTCGGCCGCGCAGACGTCTTCGTCCAGAGCCTGCACCCCGGGGCGATCGAAGCGCTCGGGCTGGAGTTCGCCGGCGCCGCCCGGATCAATCCGCGGATCGTCTATTGCTCGGTCACCGCGTTTGGCGCCCGTGGGCCTTTGAGCCACCTGCCCGGATACGACCCGCTGATGCAGGCCTACAGCGGCCTGATGTCGGTCAACGGCCACCCTGAGCAGGAGCCGGCCCGGGTCGGGACGTCGATCATCGACATGGGCACGGGAATGTGGGCCGCGCTCGGCATCGTGGCCGCGCTCCGCCAGCGCGACACGACCGGCCGCGCCGTCGAGGTGACGACCGCGCTGTTCGAGACCGCGCTGATGTGGATGTCGTACCACACCATGGGCTACATGGGCTCGGGCGTGGTCCCGCAGCCGCAAGGATCTGGCACCGCGATGATCGCGCCCTACCAGGCCTTCCCGACCGCCGACGGCTTCGCGATGATCGGCGCCGGATCGGACGCGCTGTTCGCGAAACTGATCGCCGCACTCGGCTGCCCCGAGCTCGCCGCCGACCCTCGGTTCAAGGACAATCCCTCGCGCGTGAGCCACCGGGTCGCGCTCGTCGAGGCGCTCTCGGCTCGCACGCGCGAGCGCAAGGCGGCTGAGCTCGTCGAGGCGCTGCGCGCGGCCGGTGTTCCGGCCTCCCCGATCCTCAGCGTCGATCAGATGCTCCAGGAGCCGCAGACGCGCGAGAGCGGAGCGATCGTGGCCGCGCCCCATCCGCGCCTGCCCGACTATCGGAGCGTCGGCTTGCCGCTCACGTGGGACGGCGTGCGACCGGCGGTCCGCCGCGTTCCGCCGCTGCTCGGGGAGCACAGCGGCGATGTGCTGACCTGGCTCGGCTACACGCTCGACGACGTGCGAAGCCTCAAGGGAAAGGGCGTCATCCAGTGACCGCGACGTTTCGCCATGTTCTGGTGACGCGCTCCGACGACGCGCGCGTCGTCACGGTGACGTTGAACCGGCCGGAGCAGATGAACGCGATGAACACCGCGATGGGCGAGGACCTCCTCGCCTGCTTCGACGGCTTCCAGCGCGATCCGGACGTGCGCGCGATCGTGTTCACCGGCGCCGGCGACAAAGCGTTTTGCGCCGGCGGCGATCTCAAGGAGCGCAACGCCATGACCGACGAGGCGTGGCGCGCGCAGCACGTGATCTTCGAGCAGGCGGCGTTCCGCGTGCTCCGCTGCCCCGTGCCGGTCATCGCGGCGGTCGAAGGCTTCGCGCTCGCCGGCGGCTGCGAGCTCGCCATCCTCTCGGATTTCATCGTCGCGGGTGAGACGGCGGTGTTCGGCGTGCCGGAGACGACGCTCGGCATCTTTCCGGGCATCGGCGGCACGCAGCTCCTGCCGCGCATCGTCGGCGCGCCGCTGGCCAAGGAGCTGATCTTCACGGGCCGGCGGATGAAAGCCGACGAGGCCAAGGCCGCGGGGCTCGTGAATCACCTGGTGCCGGCCGGCCAGGCGCGCGCGAAGGCCACCGAGATCGCCGCGACGATCGCCAGGAACGGCCCGATCGCCGTGCGCCAGGCCAAGAAGGCGATCGCCTACGGCGCCGAGACCGACCTCGACACCGCGATGATCCTCGCGATCGAGGCCTATAATGCGACGGTCGTGACCGAGGATCGCCTCGAGGGCGTCCGGGCCTTCAACGAGAAGCGGAAACCCGAGTTCAAGGGGAAGTGACGATGGCCTCGATCGAGCTGTCCTTGACCGAAGAGCAGCGCGCGCTCCGCGCGGGCGTGCTGGAGATCTGCAAGCGCTATCCCGGCGAGTACTGGCGGGATCTCGACACGCGCCGCGAGTACCCGGAGAAGTTCGTCACCGAGCTCACCGAGGCCGGCTACCTCGCTGCGCTGATTCCTCAGGAGTACGGCGGCGCCGGACTCGGCATCCGCGAGGGCGGGCTGATCCTCGAGACCATCAACTATTCGGGTGGCAACGCCGGCGCCTGCCACGCCCAGATGTACATCATGGGCACCGTGCTCCGGCACGGCTCCGAGGCGCAGAAGCGCGAGTACCTGCCGAAGATCGCGACGGGCGCGCTCAGGCTGCAGGCCTTCGGCGTGACCGAGCCGAACTCGGGATCCGACACGACGAAGCTACAGACCACGGCGATCCGCAAGGGCGACCGCTACGTCGTCAACGGCCAGAAGATCTTCATCTCGCGCGTGCTGCAATCCGATCTGATGCTGCTGCTGGCGCGCACGACGCCGGTCGATCAGGTCAAGCGGCGCACCGACGGGCTGTCGGTGTTCCTGATCGACATCCGCGACCTGAAGGGATTCGAGGTGCGGCCGCTCCGGATGATGATGAACCACTCGACGAACGCGCTCTTCTTCGACAACGTCGAGATCCCGGCCACGAGCCTGATCGGCCAGGAAGGCAAGGGCTTCTCCTACATCCTGGACGGCATGAACGCCGAGCGCATCCTGGTCGCCTCGGACTCGCTCGGCGACGCGCGCTGGTTCATCGAGAAGGCGGTGGCGTACTCGAACCAGCGGGTGATCTTCGGCAGGCCGATCGGCGCCAACCAGGGCGTGCAGTTCGCGATCGCGCGCTCGCACATCTCGACCGACGCCGCGCAGCTGATGCGCGACAAGGCGGCGGCGCTCTTCGACGGAGGCCAGCCGTGCGGCGGCGAGGCGAACATGGCGAAGTACCTCGGCGCCGAGGCGGCGTGGGAAGCGGGCAACGCGTGCATCGACTGCCACGGCGGCTACGGCTACGCCGAGGAATACGACGTCGAGCGGAAGTTCCGGGAGTGCCGGCTCTACAAGACGGCGCCGGTCAACAACAACCTGGTGCTCGCGTTCGTCGGCGAGCACGTGCTCGGGATGCCGCGGAGCTACTGATAAGAATCGGGGGGAGCGGCGCCGCTCCCCCCGATGACCCCCCACCGGTTACCCAGTTTGATTCGTCCCCGATCGTTGCGCCGGTAAAGCCGGCGCTCGAAGGGTTGCTGCCCTTCCGACATGCTACAGTTCCACCATCCGGTGTTCTGGAGGATGCGATGAAGCTGCCGGCGCGCGTGACGATTTGCGAAGTAGGGACCCGGGACGGGTTCCAGATCGAGCCCGACTTCATCTCGACCGAGCAGAAGATCGAGGTCGTGAATCTCCTGTCGGATGCGGGCGTGCCGCGGATCGAGGTGACCTCGTTCGTCCACCCGAAGGTGGTGCCACAGCTGCGCGATGCCGAGCAGGTGATGGCGGGCATCACGCGGCGGCCGGGGACCAGGTACGCGGCGCTGGTGCCCAACGACAAGGGCGCCGTGCGCGCGGTCGACGCCGGCGTCGACGCGATCCACACGGTGGTCTCCGCGAGCGAGAGCCACAATGTCGCCAACGTGAACATGACGATCGCCGAGTCGATGGACAAGCTGCGCGCGGTCATGCAGGTCGCGGCGCGCGCGAAGGTGCCCGTCGCCTGCGGCATCTCCACGTCGTTCGGGTGTCCGTTCGAGGGCGACGTGCCCATCGGGCAGCTCGAGAGCGTGGTGCGGCGGCTGACCGACATGGGCGCGCGGGCCGTCGGCCTGGCCGATACCACCGGCATGGCGAACCCGCGTCAGGTCGCGCGCGTGCTCGAGCACCTCGTGCCGAAGTTCCCGGGCATCGAGTGGACCTTGCACACGCACGACACCCGGGCGATGGCGATCCCGAACATCCTGGCCGCCATGGAGTACGGCGTCACGAACCTCGACTGCTCGATCGGCGGCCTCGGCGGCTGTCCGTTCGCGCCGGGCGCCTCGGGCAACGTGTGCAGCGAGGACCTCGTGCACTGTCTGTCCGCGATGGGGGTCGAGACCGGAATCGATCTCGATCGGCTGATCGCGGTGTCGCGCCGCGTTCAGGAGATCGTCGGCCGCCCGCTGCCGGGACAGATCGTGAAGGCCGGCAAGTCGACGCGGCGCTACCCGGTGCCCGACACCGTCGCCGGTCGCGTCCCGGTCGCGCGCGCGTGACGAAGCAGGCCCGGCGCATGCTGGCGCTGATGGACCGCGCCACCACGCGCTGGCACATTCCCAACGTCGGACGGGCCAAGGGACGCGTGCTGCGCCGACTGCTCGACCGTCACAAGCCCACGCGCGGGATCGAGCTGGGCTCCTTGCTCGGCTACTCGGCGATTCTGATCGCCGGCTCGATGCCGCCGAAGGGGCGCCTGGTCTGCATCGAGGCGAACCCGTTCCTCGCCTACCTGGTGAAGGCCAACGCGGAAGAGGCCGGCCTGGCCCGGCGGGTCAAGGTCGTCGCGGGCGACGCGCTGCGGGTGATCCCGCTGCTGCCGGGCCGCTTCGACTTCGCCTTCATCGACGCCGAGAAAGAAGACTATCTCGACTATCTGCGGCAGCTCGAGCCCAAGCTCTCGGCCGGCGCCGTGATCGTCGCCGACAACACCGGCATCGCGCGCCGCGAGGTGGCGCCCTACCTCGAGTACGTGCGGACCGGCGGCCGCTACGACAGCCGGGCCTACGACTTCGACGATGACGCCATGGAGGTCTCGGTCTTCCGCCGCTGATCGGCCGGCAGCGGCCGGGGCGCGGCGCCGAAGTAGTCGGCGCGCGGCCGGATCAGCCGGTTGTCGGCGTACTGCTCGAGCGCGTGCGCGCACCAGCCCGCCACGCGTCCCACCGCGAAGATCGAGGTGCAGAAGTCCGGCGGAATCGCCAGCGCGTCGTAGACGACGGCCGAGAAGAAATCGACGTTGACCGGCAAGGTCGTCCGCGCCCGCATCGCGTCGTAGACGCGCTCGGCCACCTCGAAGAGCTTCTGCCGGCCGGTCGCCTCGGCCATCGACTTCGCCATGCCGCGCAGCACACGCGCCCGGGCGTCGTCCACGCGATAGACGCGATGGCCGAAGCCCGGCACGCGCACCTTGGGATTGCCGCGTTCCTGCCTGGACAGCCCGGCGCGCGCGCCAAGCCGCGACTCGATGTAGCTCTCGGCGCGCGCCGGCTCGCCGATCTCGAGCAGCATCGCCAGGACGTCCTCGTTGGCGCCGCCGTGCCGCGGTCCCTTCAAGGTCGCGACCGCGGCGACGATGGCCGCATGCAGGTCGGTGAGCGTGGCCACGCCGACCCTCGCGGCAAAGGTCGAGGCGTTCAGCTCATGGTCGGCGTGCAGCGTGAGCACGAGGTCCAGCACGCGCGCGACCTCGCGCGACGGCGCCTTGCCCTCGAGGAGCTCGAGGAAGTACGCCGCGTGTGAGGCGGCGGCGCGGGCGGCGACCGGCGCGCGGCCGGTCCGGATGCGCTGCCAGGCGGCGACGGTCTCCGGCACCAGGGTCATCAGCCTGAACGCCTTGGCCAGGTTCGCCTCGGGCTCGTTGGAGCGCACGTCCGGGTCGCGCGTGGCGGCCAGGGACACGGCGGTCCGCAGCGCGTCGAGCGGGTGGGTGTCGCGCGGAAGGCTCTGCAAGAGATCGGCGACGGCCGGCGGCAGACCGCGCGCGGCTTCGAGCCGGGCGGCGAACTGCGCCGACTCGGCCGCGGACGGCAGCTCGCCGTGCCAGAGCAGCGCCGTCACCTGCTCGAAGGAGAGCGCGTGCGCGAGCTCCCCGATCTCGTAGCCGCGATAGTAGAGCCGCCCCTGCTCACCGTCGACCTGGCAGATCGCCGACCGCGCCGCGATGACGTCCTCGAGCCCTGCCTTCCACGCCGTCTCCATCGCCGCCTCCTTCAGTGTGTGGGCCGCATCCGCGCTGTGGCGCCTCGCGCCGGTCGGGGCCCAGCCCCGACGGCCTGCGGCGGGTTCTGTCTGGCTTGACGATTATTGATTATAGTTGATTTAGATTGATCAAGCCAGTCGGCGCTGGACGAGACCGGCCCGGCCTGCTAGCGTCGGAGGCGGACACGAGCATGATCAGCGTGAACGGCGAGGAGTACCTGACGGTCAAGGAGGCCACGCGGCTCCTCGGCGTGAAGCCGGCGACGCTCTACGCCTACGTGAGCCGCGGCGTGCTCCGGAGCTATCGCCAGGGCATCAAGCGCCAGCGGCTCTACCGCCGGGCCGAGGTCGAGGGCCTCCTGCGCCTGGCGCCCAGCGCCACGCGCAGCGGCAACGTGATCCCGCTGCGGGCTCGGGCGCCGCGGCCCCGGATTCCGCTCGCCGAGTCCTGGATCCGAGACTGACGTGGCGACGCGCAGGCTCGCGGCCTTCCTGAACCCCGGACGCGATCTGGCGGGCGGCGTCGAGCTCGCCCGGCGGGCCGAGGCGCTCGGCTACGACAGCGTCTGGGTCACTCACGGCTCGGGACGCGACTCGTTCGTCGTGCTGTCGGCGTACGCCGCCGCCACCACACGGCTGGGCGTCGGCAACGGCGTCGTGCCGATCTACCCGCGTCATCCCGTGGCGATGGCCCAGGCGGCGCTGACCTTGTCGGAGCTCAGCGCGGGGCGCTTCCGGCTCGGAATCGGCGTCAGCCATCGGGTCAGCATGGAAGCCTCGCTCGGGCTCACCCTGCGCGAGCCCCTGGCGGTCATGCGCGAATACGTCGGCGTCCTGCGCGGCGCGCTCGGCGGCGCCACGGCGTTCGACGGCCGGCACTACAAGGTCAACTGGAGCCTGGCGCTTCCCGAGCGGCCGCCGACGCCGCCGATTTACCTCGCAGCGCTATCTGGAAAAATGCTCGAGCTCGCCGGCGAGATCGCCGACGGCGTGGTGCTGTGGCTGTGCTCGCCGGACTACGTCCGCACCGTCGCCGTGCCCGCGCTCGAGCGCGGGCGGGCGCGCGCCGGCAAGACGCTGGCAGACTACGAGGTCATCGCGGCCGTTCCGCTCGCGATCTCCGACGACACGCCCGGCGCCCTGACCGCGTTTCGCGGCGAGCTGGCCCGCTATCTCACCCTGCCCTTCTACCGGGCAATGCTCGAGGCCAGCGGCCTCGGCAAGGAGCTGGCCGACTACGATCGCAGCGGCGAAGTCGCCGAGCCGCTGACGCGCGCGGTCGGCGCCGTCGGCAAGGCGGACGCCGGACGCGAATTCGTTCGCGCCTATCGCGAGGCCGGCGTGACGCTTCCCGCGATCCGGCCGATCACCTTCCCCGACGCGCCCTGGTATCGCCGCACCCTCGAGGAAGCGTCGAGCTGGTGAGACGCATCACGGTGCTCGCCGCGCTGCTCGCGGCGGCGTGCGCCACGGGTCGGCCCGACGGCGTCAACGTTCGTCCCGGCGGGGCCCGCGTCCTGCCGGCCGACCGGACCGCCGCGATCGTATACGTCGCGCTCGGCGACAGCACGGTCGAGGGCGTCGGCGCGACCAGCCCCGACCGCAATTACGTGAGCCGGCTGCACCAGCGGCTCCGCGCGGTGTACCCGAACGCTCGAGTGAGCAACCTCGGTCGAGGCGGCGCGACGTCGGCCGACGTGCTCGCCCGCCAGCTCGATCGCGCGGTCGCTCAGCGGCCGGATCTGGTCACGCTCTCGATCGGCCCCAACGACATCACGACGCGGGTCACCGTGCGCGCGTACGAGGAGAAGCTCGGCGCGATCCTCGGCCGCCTCGGCAACGAGACGACGGCGGTGATCGTCGTGAACCTGATTCCCGACCTCGCGGCGACCCCGCGGTTCAGCCGCAGCAACGCGCGCGAAGCCGTCGGCCGTCAGAGCATCGCCTTCAACGAAGTCATCGAGCGCCTGGGCCGCGCGCACGGGGCCGAGCTCGTCGATCTCTACGCGGCCAGTCGGCTCGAGCTCCCCTTGCGGCCCGAGCTCGTGTGGACGGACGGTTATCACCCGTCCGATCTCGGCTACGCGCGCTGGGCGGAGCTGGTCTGGGCCGGCGTCGAAGCTCGCATCGCCCCCAAGTAGCCGCGCCGCGGCGGCATCGCGGTAAATGAAGAACCGCTCGGCCGAGTCGAACCGTATAGAGCCTAGAGAAGGAGGACGCCGGTCGTGGGCTACGTGGTCGGTTTCGTGCTCGCCCTGCTGGTTGCCGGAATTCCGGTCGCCGAAGCGACCGACGCGACCTTGTCGATCAAGAGCGGCGAGATTCGGCAGGGCCACATTCACTACCCGAAGCCGAACGCCGTCCAGAAGCCGAACGGCCACCATCGCCCGGCGCCGCCGGTGATCGTCATTCCGCAGCCGATCTACTTCGCCGCGCCGCAGCGCTGCGTCGTCGCCGGCTACTGGAACTACGCCTGGGTACCGCAGAGCTACGTCAGCTACGAGTGGGTCCCGGGCTACTACAACTACGACGCGGCGTGGATCGAGGCGCGCTACGAGCCTCGCACCTACGCCTGGGGCTCCTACCAACCGTACTGGGTTCCCGAGCGCGCCTGCTGAGCGCCGGCCGCCCGCCGGCTCGCGCGTCGCCCCGTGATACAACTGTAGGCCCATGCGGGCCTACGTCGTGTCCCGCCTCGCGCAGACCGCGCTCGTCGTCTTTCTCTCACTCTCGGCGGTGTTCTTCCTGGTGCGACTCTCCGGCGATCCCGTGCTCCTCTTCATGCCCATGGACATCCAGACCAAGGACGTGAACGAGTTCCGCCAGCGCCTGGGCTTCAACGATCCGCTGCCGGTCCAGTACGCGCGCTTCGTGGGCGGCGCGCTTCGCGGCGACTTCGGCGAGTCGCTGCGCTACCGGCGCGACGCGCTCGGTCTCGTCCTCGAGCGGTTGCCGGCCACCTTGCTGCTGGCCGGAACGTCGCTGCTCCTCACCGTGCTGGTCGCGATCCCGCTCGGCGTGGTCTCGGCGGTGCGCCGCGACAGCGTGCTCGATCATCTGGGAACGATCTCGACGGTGCTCGGCCAGGCGACGCCCGGCTTCTGGCTCGGGCTCTTGCTCATCTATCTGTTCTCGGTCCAGCTCCGCTGGCTGCCGACCGGCGGGATGGGCGGGCTCGCGCACCTCGTGATGCCGTCCGTCGTGCTCGCCGCGTTCTACTCGGCGCGTATCGCGCGGCTCACGCGCTCGGCGGTGCTCGAGGTGCTCGGCGAGGACTATATCCTCACCGCGCGCGCCAAGGGGCTGGCCGAGGGCCGGGTGATCGGCAAGCACACCTTGCGCAACTCGGCGATCCCGATCGTCACGCTCGCAGGGCTCGAGGCGGGACAGATTCTCGGCGGCGCCGTCATCACCGAGACGATCTTCGCGTGGCCCGGCCTCGGGCGACTCACCGTCCAGGCGCTCCTCAATCGCGACTTCCCGGTCGTCCTTGCCGCGGTGTTCTTCATCTCGCTGATGTACACGCTGATCAACCTCGCCGTCGACCTCCTCTACGGCTGGCTCGACCCGCGCGTGCGGCTGCGATGAGCGCTGTCGCATGAAAAAGTGGCTGGGCATCGCGCTGACGCTCGGGGCCATCCTCGCGGCAATCGCCGCGCCGTGGCTCGCCGCGCACGATCCGCTGCGCACGGACTTCGCGCAGAGCCTCAAGCCGCCGGGCGCGCCGGGCCATCCGCTCGGCACCGATCAGCTCGGTCGCGATCTCCTCGCGCGGCTCCTGTACGGGGCGCGGCTGGCGCTGTTCATCGGGGTGTGCACGGTCGTCGCCACCGCGGTCGTCGGCGGGCTGCTGGGCCTGGTCGCCGGATTCGTCGAGCGCTGGCCCTCGACGGTGCTGATGCGGATCGTCGACGTGCAGCTCTCGTTTCCGTTCATCCTGCTGGCGATGACGATCAACGCGATCGTCGGCCTGGGCCTGCGCAACATCATCCTCAGCCTTTCGGCCGCCGGATGGGTCGTGTATGCTCGCGTGGTGCGCGGCGAAGTCCTCTCCGTGAAGCAGCGCGACTACGTCCAGGCGGCCTCGGCGCTCGGCATGGGACGCACGCGGCTCATGTTCCGCCACGTGCTCCCGAACGTCGCGCCGTCGATCATCGTGGTCGCGAGTCTGCAGTTCTCGTCGTTCATCGTCGCCGAGGCGGCGATCAGCTTTCTCGGGTTCGGCGTGCAGCCGCCGACGCCGGCCTGGGGCAGCATGCTCTCGGAGAGCCGCGACTTCCTCTACGTCGCCTGGTGGCTCGCCGCGTTCCCCGGCGCGGCGCTCGCGCTCACCGCGCTCGGCGTCAACCTGCTCGGCGATTGGCTGCGCGATACGCTCGATCCCAAGCTCAGGGTCTGAGCGGCGCGGCGGCGGCATGGCGACCAGCCACTTCTTCGCGTACCTGTCGCGGATGAAGTTCATCCGGCGCTGGGGACTCATGCACAGCACGTATCCCGAGAACATCCAGGAGCACAGCCTGCGCGTCGCGCAGATCGCCCACGCGCTCGCGATCATCAAGAACCGGCTCTACGGCGG
>DATEMW010000241.1:0-2386 GCA_035275385.1 Candidatus Methylomirabilota bacterium
CCCATGACGAACACGCCGAACCCCATCCCGGAGAAGGAAATGCCGACGGCCCGCCCGCGGCGCTCGGCGAACCAGCGCGAGATGAGGACGCCCATCGGGACCGGGCCGAGCCCGACGAGGCCGGCGGCACCGAGCACGCCCGTGTAGAAGTAGAGCTCGCCGGCCGAGTGAATCGTCGCGCCGAGAATAGAGGCGCTCGACAGAGCCACGACCCCGGCCAGGATCACGCGCCGCGGACCGAGGCGATCGACAAGGATTCCCGCGACCGGCGCCAGCAAGCCCTGGAGCGCCGTCGACATCGATTGAGCGCCTGCCGTCAAGCCGCGCGACCACTGGAATTCGTCGACGAGCGGCACCAAGAATACCGAGAACGAGAAGTAGAGCCCGTTGCCGACGGCCAGCGCGACCCACACGACGAGACCGACCTGGAAGCGTCTCGAAACGAGAATGGCCGAGCCTACGAAAGCGTGCTGATCGCGCCCGCGGAGTCGACGTCGAGCGCGAGCGCGCGGCCGCGCACGCCGGCGCCGCCGAGCGCCTCTTCCATCGCCCGCCCGACGGCGCCGCCGTCGCCCGAGACCACCGCGAGCAGCGACGGACCAGCGCCGCTCAGCACGCAGCCGAGCGCACCGGCCCCGCGCGCGGCCGCGACGACCGCGGGCATCCACGGGAAGAGCTGGAGGCGATAGGGCTGATGCAGGCGGTCGTCGAGCGCGATCGTCAGCGCCGCCGGCAGCGCGGCCTGAAGCCCCGCCAGCAACAGCGCGACGCGCTGGACGTTGAAGACGGCGTCCTCGCGCGGCACCGAGCGCGGAAGGAGCGCGCGCGCCTCGGCGGTCGCGCTCGTGACCTCGGGGACGAGGACGACCCAGGTCAGGCTCGCCGGCACGGGCAAGGTGACGGCTGTCACCTGGTCGGCCGAGCCGCACGAGACGGTCAGGCCCCCGAAGATCGCCGCCGCGACGTTGTCGGGATGGCCTTCGGCCTGCGCCGCCAGCTTCAGCAGTCGCTCACGCGAGAGCGGCGAGCCGAGAAGCGCGTTGCCGGCGGCGAGCCCGCCCACCCAGGCCGCGGCGCTCGAGCCCAGGCCGCGTGAAGTGGGAATGCGGTTCGCGCACTCGAGGGCGCAGCCCCTGAACGGGCGACCGGCGGCCTCGTACGCGAGCTTCACGCCCCGCGCGACCACATTGCCCCCATCGCGCGCGAGTCGGTCCGCCCCCTCGCCCGTGAGCTTCACGCTGACGCGGTCGGATTCCTCGGCGACGACCTCGTTGTAGAGCGCCAGCGCCAACCCGAGCGCATCGAAGCCGGGCCCGAGGTTCGCTGACGTCGCGGGAACGCGAACGTGAACGCGCACGCGGCTACAGCCGCTTGAGGAGCCAGTCGGGGGTGAGTGAGACCGCCCAGGAGTTCAGGACGACGTAGTAGTTCGTGAACACGAGGACACCGACGACGATCAGGATGACGCCGGCCGCGCGCTCGACCACCGGAATGAACCGGCGATAGCGCTTGAAGAACGCGAGAAACGGACCGAGCGCCGCCGCCGAGATCAGGAACGGCAGGCCGAGCCCGGCAGAATAGGCGACGAGCAGGCCAATTCCGCGCTGAACCGTCTCGGTGGTCCCGGCGAGCGAGAGGATCGCGCCCAGGATCGGGCCGACGCACGGTGTCCAGCCGACCGCGAACGTGATCCCGACCAGCAGCGAGCCCAGGTAGCCGGCCGGCTTTTCCTGGAGCTGCCATTGCTGGGTGCGGCCGAAGAAGCCGATTCGGAGGATTCCGGCGATATACAGGCCGAAGATCACGATCAGCACGCCGCCGATGCGCCGGATCCAGTCGCGATAGTCGAGCAAGAACTGTCCGGCGGCGCTGAACGAGGCGCCGAGCGCGACGAAGACCAGCGAGAAGCCCAGCACGAACGCCACCGCGTGCACCAAGACCCGGCGGCGCGCGGCCGCGGTGAGATCCGCGGTGAGATCCGCGACCGACATCCCGGTGATGAACGACACGTAGGACGGAAACAACGGAAGCACGCAGGGCGAGAGAAACGAGAAGAGCCCCGCGCTGAAGGCGACGGCGACGCCGACGGACTCACTGGTCATTGAGCCAGGAGCCCCTCGACCAGGGTGTTCGCGGCGCGGTTGTCCCACGCGCGGGGCCCGAGCGCCAGCGCCGTGAGATAGCCGTTACGATCGATGACGAAGCTCGCCGGCAGAGCGCGCACGCCGTAGGCATTGGCGAGGTCCATCTTCGCGTCGAGCGTCACCGGGAACGTGAGCTTGTGCTGTTGCAGGAACGGCTTGACGAGCTCCGCGTTGGTGTCGACGGACACGGCGAGCAGCACGAAGCCGCGGGCGCGGTGCTTGTTGTAGAGCCGCTCCATCGC
>DATEMW010000242.1:0-3281 GCA_035275385.1 Candidatus Methylomirabilota bacterium
AGGGTTTTTGTGCGCGCTGCGCGCCGCCGGGCGGCCACGGGCGGTCCGGCCGGTCAGCCGCCCACAGATGGATCTGCGAGTCGGCGATCAGCATGCGTCGCGCGTCCGCGCGCTCGCTCGGGTTACACCTTCCGCGCGAGCGGGCCGCGCAGCAGCTGGCCGGGCAGGGCGCCCGTGTGCTTGCCGTCGCGGAGCAAGACTTCGCCGTTGACGACCGTGGCCGCGATCCCGCGCGTGCGCTGAACCAGCCGGCGCGCACCGGAGGGCAGATCGTCGACGACTTCGGGCATCTCGGCGGCGATGGTCTCCGGATCGAAGACGACGAGGTCGGCCGCCATGCCCTCGCGCACGAGCCCGCGGTCGGCGAAGCCCCAGAGCGTGGCGGGCACGAGCGTCAGCATCCGCACGGCCTGCTCGAGCGTGAACGCCTGCTTGCGGCGCACCCAGTGATAGAGCAGGTGCGTCTGGAGCGACGAATCCATGAGCTGCGAGACGTGCGCGCCCGAGTCCGAGAACGTGACGACGGCGCGCGGGTGGCGCATCAGCTCGAGCGCGTAATCCTGGTCCTCGTTGGCGACGGGCTGCAGGAAGAACATATCGAGGTCCCTGGCGAGCGCCAGGTCGATCATGGTCTCGGCCGGATGCTGACCGCGCTCTCGGGCAACTTCGGCAACCGTGCGATGCGGCCCCTCGACGGAATCGAACACCAGTAGCCAGTCGTAATCCGCCGCCTTGGCCTCGGTCCCGACCGGACGCCGGCCGTCGCTCGCTCCCGAGAACTCGATGAGCTTGCGCCGCATCTCGGGATCGACGAGCCGGCGGCGCTGCTCGCCGAGCGGCAGCGCGCGGAGCTCCTTCCACACCGGCAGATGATCGAACGGCAGCTGCGTCTTGAACGACAGCAAGGCGCTCAGCGAGCGGCTGTGGACCTGCGCGAACATACGGCCGCCGGCCGCAGCCGTCTCGTCGAGCAGCGCCAGATACTTGCGCCACACGTCGGGCACGCCGCGGCGGCTGAAGACGCCGAACGTGATCGGCCGGCCGGACTCGACGGCCAGATCGCGCAGGCGCGTGTGGTACTCGCGCAGCCCCGGATCACCGGGCGCGCGGTCGACGCCTTCGCCGGCGATCTCGAAGAGCCCGGCGTTGAGATCGCCCATCACGCCGACCAGACGGCGCACCTCGTCCCACGTCGCCAGGCGGCTCGCGACGGGCTGGCCGTTCGGCGTCTCGTGAGCGGGCGAGCGCGAGGTCGTGAAGCCGATCGCGCCGGCGCGGATCGCGTCGCGGACGTGGCGCTCCATCGCCTTGAGATCGTCCTCGCCGGCCGGCTTCTCGAACGCGCGCTCGCCCATCACGAACGTGCGAATCGCCGAGTGGCCGACGTAGCCGCCGTAGTTGATGCCCTTCGGCAGGCTCTCGAGCGCGTCGAGGAACTCCGGGAACGTGGTCCAGCGCCACTTGATCCCGGCCTCCATGGCGGCCGGCGGGATGTCCTCGGCGCGCTGGAGGTTGCGGACGACCAGGTGCTTGTTCTCCTCGGCGCACGGGGCGAGCGTGAAGCCGCAGTTGCCCATCACGACGCTGGTGATGCCGTGCCAGCACGAGGACGTGCCTAGCGGATCCCAGAACACCTGCGCGTCCATGTGCGTGTGGCCGTCGATGAAGCCCGGCGCGACCACGTGGCCTTCGGCATCGATTACTTCGCGCGCACGCTCGCGGATCCGTCCGATCGCGGTGATGCGGCCGTGGCGCACGCCCACGTCGGCCCGATAGCGCGGCAGCCCGGAGCCGTCGATCACCGTACCGTTCTTGATCACCAGGTCGTACGACATTCTCAATTCTCCTCGGGACAGGTCGGGGGCACGGCTCGGCTCTAGCGTTGGCCCTGGGCGCGATCGGCGATCTGAACGGTCTTCTTGTCGAGGTCGAAGCGCAGCGTCTTCTTGGTCTCGACGTCGCCGCCGGTGACGCGAATGAAGAACGTGTCGTCGCCGTATTCGATCGAGTGGATGTCGCCGACCGCGAACACGGAGGCCTTTCCGGCCTCGTTCATGAAGTCCCGCTGCAGCTCGAGCTCGGCGTGGCCGGCCTGGCTCCCGTCGTCGGTCCGGCGCCAGCGGCGCATGCGCGTCGGGTTCTTGTAGTTGCCGTAGATCACCCAGCACGGGCCGTGGTCGTGGGGGACGGACTTGCCGCCCTTTTCGCGCCCGTGGACGAGCACGTGCACGTCGGTCTCGGGATCGTGGCCGATCGTGGTGCGCTCGCGGTAAGGCACCGGATCGCCGAGATGCTTTTTCAGGAGCTCCGGATTGCGCAGCAGCTTCTCGAGATGCTCGCGGATCTCGGCGAGCCCTGACGGGACGCCCTTCGTCTTGATCGTTGTGCGCGTGTCGGCGAGGAACTGGTCGAGCGTGTAGGCGGTGTCGCTGGCCATGGCGAGCTCCTTTCGGTGAGCGCTCCTTGACCCTGGATGATAACAGGTCGAGGTCGAGCAGAGGGCCGAGGCTTGTAGCATACTTGGCGGCCATGAGGGTCTTCGTCTTCGACCTCCTGCCCTACGCGGAGCACCTCGACCATCTCAAGGAGGGCAAGGAGCTCCCGTGGCCGCTTCCCAAGCGCCACTTCAAGCCCGACGTCGCCGTGCAGAGCTACGCCGAGCACCTCGCGGCCTGGGAGGCGATGGACCGCATCGGGTACGACGGCGTCGGCTTCAACGAGCATCACACCTCGCCGTACGGGCTCATGAACTCGCCCAATCTCCTGGCCGCCGCGGCCGCGCAGCGCACGCGGCGGCTCAAGCTCCTGGTGTACGGCAATCTCCTGCCGCTCCACGACCCGCTACGGCTGGCCGAGGAGCTGGCGATGCTCGACTGCATGTCGAACGGGCGCATCGTTTCCGGATTCGCCCGCGGCATCCCGCGCGAGCACAACGTCTACAAGGTGCCGCTGGCCGATTCGCGGGCGCGGTTCGAAGAGGCCTGGGAGATCATTCGCCGCGCGTGGACCGAAGAGGTGTTCTCGTACGAGGGCCGCTTCTGGTCGTATCGCGATGTCGCGATCTGGCCGCGGCCGGTGCAGACGCCGCACCCGCCGGTGTGGGTGCCGGTCACCGGCAGCAAGGAGACGATCGAGTGGGCCGGGCGGCACAACATCCCGATCACGCCGGGTCTTGCGCCCATTCGCGGTATTCGCGAGGACATCATTCGGTACTACTCACAATGCCTGGCCGAGCACGGCCATAAGCTGACGCCCGATCATCTGATCATCCAGGCGCCCGC
>DATEMW010000243.1:0-5921 GCA_035275385.1 Candidatus Methylomirabilota bacterium
GGGCGTGCTGGGCGCGCTGGCGCTCGCCCAGACGGCGGCGGTGAGCTAGAACCTCCGGCGGCCGCCCAGGGCGCGCTTGCGCAGGCGCAGCGACTTGGGCGTGACCTCGAGGAGCTCGTCCTCGCGGATCCACTCCAGGCACTGCTCGAGGTTCATGATGCGGGGCGGGGTCAGGCGGACGCCCTCGTCGGCGGTCGATGCGCGCATGTTGGTGAGCTTCTTCTCCTTGGTGATGTTGACGTCGAGGTCGTTGTCGCGCGAGTTCTCACCGACGATCTGGCTCTCGTACACCTGCTCGCCGGGGCCAATGAACATCGTGCCGCGCGCCTGGAGGTTGTCGATCGCGTACGCGGTGGCGCGGCCGCCGCGGTCGGCGACCAGCGCGCCGTTCTGGCGGTGCGCGATGTCGCCCTGCCAGGCGTCCCAGCCGTCGAACAGGTGGTTGAGGAGGCCGGTGCCGCGGGTGTCGGTGAGGAACTCGGTGCGATAGCCGATGAGCCCGCGCGCCGGGATCCGGTACTCGAGCCGGACGCGACCGGTGCCGTGGTTCACCATCTTGGCCATCGCGCCGCGGCGCGGGCCGATCTTCTGGGTGACCGCGCCGATGTGCTCCTCGGGGATGTCGATGACGAGGTATTCCATCGGCTCGAGCGTCTGGCCGTTCTCGGTCCGCGTGATGATCGTCGGCTTGCCGACCTCGAGCTCGTAGCCCTCGCGCCGCATCATCTCGATCAGGATCGCCAGCTGGAGCTCGCCGCGCCCGGAGACGCGGAACGTATCGGGCGAGTCGGTTTCCTCGACGCGGATGCCGACGTTCACCCGGCGCTCGCGCATGAGCCGGTCGCGGAGCTGCGGGGAGGTGACGAAGCGGCCTTCCTTGCCGGCCATCGGCGAGACGTTCGCCGAGAACAGCATCGAGACCGTCGGCTCGTCGATCCGGATGAGCGGCAGCGCCTTGGGCGCCTCGGCGTCGGCCACGGTCTCGCCGATCTCGATCGAATCGATGCCGGCGATCGCGACCAGGTCGCCGGCGCTCGCTTCCGCCGCCTCGACCCGCTTGAGCCCTTCGTACGCGTAGAGCACGGTGACCTTCGCCAGCTCGACGGATCCGTCGCGATGGACGACGGAGACCTTCTCGGCCTGGCGCACCTTGCCGTTGACGATGCGGCCGATCACGAGCCGGCCGACGTAGTCGTCCCAGTCGAGCATGGCGCCGCGGAACTGGAGCCCCGAGGCCGGGTCGAAGCTCGGCGCCGGGACGGTCGTCAGGATCGTCTCGAACAGCGGTTCGAGCGAGCGTCCGGGCTCGGCGAGCTTGAGCGTGGCCGTGCCGGTCCGGGCGTTGGTGTAGAGCACGGGGAACTCGAGCTGGTCCTCGGTGGCCTCGAGGTCGATGAAGAGGTCGTAGATCTCGTCGAGCACCTCGGCCGGGCGGGCGTCGCTGCGGTCGATCTTGTTGATGACGACGATCGGCGGCAGGCTCGCCTCGAGCGCCTTCTTCAGGACGAAGCGCGTCTGCGGCAGCGGGCCCTCGGCGGCGTCGACCAGGAGCAGCACGCCGTCGACGAGCGTGAGCGTGCGCTCGACCTCGGAGCCGAAATCGGCGTGGCCGGGCGTGTCGACGATGTTGATGTGCACGCCCTTGTAGGTGATGGCCGTGTTCTTGGCCATGATCGTGATGCCCTTCTCGCGCTCGAGGTCGATCGAGTCCATGATGCGCTCGGGCACCGACTCGTTCTGGCGGAAGAGACCCGACTGCCAGAGCATCGCGTCGACCAGGGTGGTCTTGCCGTGGTCGACGTGAGCGATGATCGCAATGTTTCGGATGCTGTCACGCTGCTGCATCGGTCCATCGTATCACGCCCGAACGAATGGTCCGGCTTCCGAGCATGTATAATGACGGTCTCATCACGCGCCGGAGGCCTCGTCTCATGAATCGTCTGCTGACACTCGCCGTCGTCTTCCTGGTCGTGGCCCCGGCGCTCGCCCAGGACAAGCCGCCCGCGAAGGCGCCGACGGTCGTGATGACGCTCGAGAAGGGCGGACAGGTCACGCTCGAGCTGTTCTCCGCCGATGCGCCCAAGCACGTCGAGAACTTCGTGAAGCTCGTGCGCGCCGGGTTCTACGACGGGCAGCGCTTCCATCGTGTCGAGCCCGGGTTCGTCGTGCAGCTCGGCGATCCGCAGTCGAAGACCCTGCCGATGGATCATTCGGCGATGGGGACGGGCGGGCCCGGCTACACGATCAAGGCGGAGTTCAACAACCGGAAGTTCGAGCGCGGGATCCTCGGCATGGCCAGAAAGAACGAGCCCGACACGGCCGGGAGCCAGTTCTACATCATGCTGGGCGCAGCATCGCACCTGAACGGCCAGTACACGGCGTTCGGCCGAGTGACGAGCGGTATGGACGTCGTCGATTCGATCAAGGTCGGCGACCGTGTGAAGTCGATGAAGATTCCCTGATAGGCGCGTCTCGGCCGGCGGGGCGGGAGCCCCGCGACTCTGCAGCGCACACAACGTGAAAGGAATCACCGTGAAGCAGACCGGCGTCATCACACTGGAAAAGGGCGGCGAGATTCGGCTCGAGTTCTATCCCGAAGACGCGCCGAAAACCGTCGAGAACTTCGTCACCCTGGCGAAGAAGGGTTTCTACAACGGGCTCAACTTCCATCGGGTCGTGCCCGACTTCGTGGTGCAGGGCGGTTGCCCCAAGGGCAACGGCACCGGCGGCCCGGGCTATACGGTCAAGGCCGAGTTCAACAAGCAGAAGCACGTGCGCGGCACCCTCGCGATGGCGCGCAGCCAGCACCCCGACTCGGCCGGCAGCCAGTTCTACATCTGCTACGGCAACACGCCGCACCTCGACGGCCAGTACACCGTGTTCGGCAAGGTCGTGTCCGGGATGGAGCACGTCGACCGCATCAAGCAGGGTGACAAGATCACGTCGGTCTCGATCGTCGAAGAGTAGCGCATGGCCTGGTCGCTCCTCGTCCGGAACGGCTCGCTGATCGACGGTAGCGGCGCGCCGGCTCGTCCGGCCGACGTCGCGGTCGAGGGCGATCGGATCGTCGCCGTGGGCCCGCGGCTCTCCGGCGAAGCCGCGCGTGTGATCGACGCCACCGGCCACGCGGTGGCGCCGGGCTTCATCGACATGCACTCGCACTCCGACCTCTTCTATTTCGCGTGCCCGTCGGCTGAGTCGAAGGTGCGCCAGGGCGTGACGACCGAGGTCGTCGGGATGTGCTCGTTCTCGCAGGCGCCGCTGCGGGCTGACCAGCACGAGATCGTGCGCGGCTGGGCGGGCGGCATCGGCGCCAGCCTCGATCTACGCTGGGAGTCGTTCGCGCAGTACCTCGACGCGCTGCGCTCGATCCGGCCGTCCGTCAACATCGCGCACTTCGTCGGCCACGGCGCCCTCCGCATCGCGGCGATGGGCTTCGAGGCGCGGCCGGCCGGGCCGGACGATCTCCGCGGGATGGAGCGCCTGCTCGGCGAGGCGATGGACGCCGGCGCGTTCGGCTTCTCGACGGGCCTCGTGTACGCGCCGAGCGCCTATTCGGAGACGACCGAGCTCATCGCGCTGGCCAAGTCGATGGCGCGCCGGGGCGGCTACTACTTCTCGCACATCCGCGGCGAGTCCTCGATGCTCCTGGATTCGATCAACGAGGCGATCCGGATCGGCGAGGAAGCCGGCGTCGGTGTGCAGGTCTCGCACGTCAAGGCCTCCGGCCGCGAGAACTGGCCGAAGATCGACGCGGCGCTGCGCCTCTTCGAGTCGGCGCGGGCGCGCGGCGTCGACGTCCTCGGCGACGTCTATCCCTACAACGCCGGCAGCACGAAGCTCGACAACATGATGCCGGCGTGGGCGCACGACGGCGGTCTCGCCAGGCTGCTCGAGCGGCTCGCCGACCGCGCGACCCGGCGGCGTATCGTCGAGGAGTGCCTGATCGACGGCGAGCGCTGGGGCACCGTCTCCCAGGGCGGCATCGGGTTCGACCAGGTCTTCATCGCCACCTGCCGCCGGCGCGAGCTCGAGGGGCTGAACCTCGCGCAGATCGCGCGCCAGTCGGGGATGTCGCCGGCCGAGACGCTGATGAACCTCCTCCTCGAGGAGAAGTGCACGGTCGGCATGGTCAGCTTCTCGCAGAGCATCGAGAACGTGGCCAAGGTGCTGGCGCATCCGCTCCTGATGATCGGCTCCGACTCGATCCCGCTCTACGCGGGCGACGGCGATCGTCCGGGCAAGCCGCACCCGCGCACGTACGGCACGTTCCCGCGCGTGCTCGGCGAGTACGCGCGGCAGCAGAAGCTCTTCCCGCTCGAGACGGCCGTGCACAAGATGACCGGGATGTCGGCGGCCCGGCTGCGCCTGCGCGACCGCGGCCTGGTGCACGAAGGCTATGCCGCCGACCTCGCCATCTTCGATCCGGCCACCGTTTGCGACGAGTCGACGTTCGCCGATCCCCATCGCTATCCGAGCGGGCTCCCGTACGTCGTCGTCAACGGCGCCGTCGTCGTCGACGGCGGCCGCATGAACCCGCTCGGGACAGGACGCATCCTCACGCCGTGACCCGTGAGGACCGGCGCGCGCTGCTCTGGGTAGCCGGGAGCGCGGCGGTGATGGTCGGAGTCGACCTGGGACGTCGCATCCTCACCACCAACGACGAGGCGCGGTTCCCGCTGCTCGCGCAGGACATCCTCGAGCGCGGCGACTGGCTGTTCCCGATCCTCAACGGCAGCGTCTACCACAACAAGCCTATCTTGTTGGCCTGGCTCATCGCCCTGGCGTCGTGGCCGCTCGGCTACGTGACGCAGTTCACCGCGGTGATTCCGTCGGCGCTGGCGGCGTTCGCGATGGCGCTGCTGATCTTCGGCCTGGGGCGCGAGATGTTCGGCGTGGCGGCCGGCAAGTACGCGGCGCTGATCGCCGTGACCACCCAGGGCATCGTCCTGCACGGCCGCATTCCGATGCCGGACATGCTGATGACGGCGTTCATCACGGCAAGCCTGTGGATGCTCTGGCGCATGGCGCGCGGCGCGCCCCGGGCGTGGATCGGCTTCTACGTCTTCGTCGGGCTCGCGTTCTGGGCCAAGGGGCCGGGCGGGTTCATACCGCTGGCCGTGGCCTTCGCGTGGGCGGCGGCTCGGTGGACCCCGGCGTCCTGGCGCGCCCTCAGCCTGCCGCTCGGATTGCCGCTGCTCGCCTTGGTCGTCGCGCCGTGGCCGCTCGTGCGGCTCTTCAACCACGCGGCCGGCCTGCGCCAGGCGGTCGTGCACAATCAGATCCTCTGGTACCTGCCTCAGGAATTTCGCCCGGGGATGGTCGCCGAGCCGATCCAGAACGCCTTCGGGATTCTGTTCCCCTGGGTGATCGTGGTGCCGCTCGCGGTGGTCGAGGCCGTCAGGCTGCTGCGGCGCCGCGGCGCCGAGCGCGACGCGGTGTTCCTCCTGATCGTGGCGCTCGGGACGATCTTCCTGGTGATCGCGCTCTCGCAGCAGCAGCGCTTCCGCTACTACCTGCCGCTGGTGGCGCCCACCGCCCTCTTGACCGGCTGGTGGGCCGAGAGCGCGCTGCACGGGCGCGTCGCGCTGCGGATCCCGTGGCGCGTGTGCGCGGTCGTCGGCGGGCTGCTGGCGGCGGCTGGGGTCGCCGGCGCGTTCTCGCGGCGCAACGCGCTCGCCGAGCTCTCGACGGTGTGGCCGATGTACGTCGCGCAGGCGATCGTGCTGATCGTCACCATCGGCGCCGTCGCGGCCGCGCTGCTGCTCGGTGCGCGCGCGCAGCGGTTGCCGCGCGCGTTCGCCGCGGCGTGGGTCGGCTGCGCCGTGCTCGTCCTCTCGAGCTATCACTGGGAGCTCGAGCGCCGCAACGCGGCCTACGACTACGCGGGGCTCCGTGAGCGGATGAAGCCGATCCTGCGC
>DATEMW010000244.1:0-4837 GCA_035275385.1 Candidatus Methylomirabilota bacterium
ACGCGTTCATGACCTTGCTGCGCAACACGATCGCGTACGGTGTCGGCGCGTGAGATCCTGACTGTCGAGGAGAGCGACGATGCCAGACGACGGGCTGCACGCAGAGGTCGAGCGACTCAAGGCGGAGAACGCCGCGCTGAAGGCCCAGGCCACGCGCGGCGTGTCGATGAAGGTCAGCGAGAAGGGCGGCGTCTCGGTGTACGGGCTCGGCCGCTTCCCGGTGACGCTCTACAAGGAGCAGTGGACGAAGCTGCTCGACCTCGCCGAGGACATCCGCGCCTTCATCAAGGCGCACGACGGCGAGCTGAAGGCGAAGGAGCCGCGCTAGCTCATTCCAGCCGGACGACGCGCGCCACCGACGGCACGCGGTTCTGGTTCAGGACGAACAGCATGTAGTGGCCGGGCGGCGCCGTCTGGCGATTGGGCGGGCCGAGCACGGTCGCGCCCGTCGCAGTCGGCGGCCCGGACAGCGCCAGCTGCACGTAGCGCTGATTCGCGTCGAACGCGTGCGTCATCGAGCCCAGGCCGATCAGCACCACCTCCGTGATCGGTCCACCGGCGAACGACACCGGGAAGCTCGCGCCGTAGCCGATGGTGGCCGGCGCCGAGGTGATCGTCGGCCGCGGGCTGGCCATGTACGGCGGATAGAGATACCGGAACGTCGGCTTCTCGTCCTCGAGATCCGGCGGAGCGATCTCGCTCCGGCTGCGCCCGCTCGCGACGAACACGCGGCCGTCCGGCAGGAGCAGCGCCACGTTGTGGTAGCCGCGCGCCTCGCCTGAAGGTCCGCCGGCCGAGATGCCGGTCGCGAACGACGCGGTCGACGGCCTCAGATCTAGATACTGCGCGTGGCGCACGAGCTCGGGCTGGGCGGTCGCCGGCTGAGAATCGTCGTGGCCGGAGACGATCAGCACCTTGCCATCGGGCAGCAGCACCGTCGCGGGATGGCGCCGCGGCCCGCCCATCTCGACGCTGGTCGGCGCCCACTGCTTGGCGCAGAACTCGTAGACGTCGACGTGGCGCTCGGCGTCGCTGCCGCGTCCGCCACCGGCCTGGACGACGCTGCCGTTGCCGTAACCCCATTCGCCGTCCTGAACGCGCAGCGGCAGCAGCGCCGAGGACGTTCCGTGGTTGCGCGCGTCGCCGGCGACGGCACCCGGACGCACCATCGTGGTCTGCGGTAGCCAGCGGCTTTCCTCGGGCGCGTCGGGGAAGAGATAGACCGGGACTCCCGCGCCGCCGAACATCAGCACGCCGTTGCCGAACTCCGGCCGGGGCACTGGGAACACGTGCGTGTAGTCAGGGTTGAACACTGCTTCGGGAGTGACGGCATGCGGAGAGACCGGCGTCCAACCCGTGGCCGGGTTGTAGATCTCCACGCTGCGGTTCGGTGTGCCGGGAAAGTGGTGATGCCCGTTCGGCTCGTCGATGTTCAACGTGACGAAATCGAGCCCGGAGGTGACGAGCATGCGCGAATCGGCCAAGCGCGTGACCGCGGAGTACCAGCGGCGCGGAAAATTCGACTGACCCGGGAGGAACGTGGCGTCGACCTTCGACCACTGGCCCGTCGGCCCCGACGTGAAGGACGAATAGCGCGTGGCATATTCGAGCCCATAGAGCAGATTGATTCTCACGGTTTCGTCGGGGTTCTTGATCGAGTAGAGCTCGGTGCCGCCGGCGATGAACAGGTCGCCGTTGGCCATGAACGAGTGGCCGGAGCAGAACAGCGTGTCGGACTCGTACCACTGGTTGCCGTCGTCGTCCGTGGAGATCTCTGTCGGCAAGTGGGGGATCGTCTCGGGCGTCAGCAGGACGTATGGCGGCGCGCCAAGTCCGAGCGGCGTCGGTCTGAACGACGCGGCCTTGACCCGATCGTCAGCCCGGCCGAACAGCATGATGCGGAAGTCGTTGACCGGGACACCGTCCGGTCCGAGCGTACCCGGCGGCAGGAGGGTGGCGTGGACCGGCGCGAGCGGGGCATAGCCGGACGGCTTCGTCTGATCGGGCACGATGAGGTAGATCGGCGCCGCGGTTGCCGACGGCGCCCAGCCGTCGACGACCAGGGTCCTCGGGATACTCGCGAGGGAGGGCAGCGGCGGACATGATTGCGCCGCCGCGGGCAGGGCCCAGAGCGCGGCGGCGCAGCCGATCACGAGGGCGACGACGGCCAGGCGTCTCATGAGACGCCTCCTTTACGGTCGCGTTGCCAGCCCGCCAACAATAGCAGAGGGCCACTGTAAGTTGTCAGTTTCCGCCATCGGGTGCAGTATCAGAGCGCCGTGAAATTGCGGGCCCATCTGATCCTGCTGGCGTTGGCCACGGTCGCCCCGGCCCTCCTGTTCGCGGTAGGCCTGATCGTCTATCACACGCAGCTCGAGCGGTCTTCGCTCGAGCGCGGGATGCGGGACACCGCCCGCGCGCTCGCGCTGGCGCTCGATCGCGACGTCAACGACATCAAGAACGGCGTCGAGACACTGGCCGGCTCGCGGTACCTGGACGGCCAGGTCGATCTCACCCACTTCTACGAAGAGGCGTCGACGATCTCCAAGGGCTTCGGCGGCTGGGCGGTGCTATCCGATCCGGCGGGCCGGCAGGTCCTGAACACGAGCCGCCCGCTGGGCACCGCGCTCCCGATCCCCACGCCCGATAGCCTCGAGATGATGCGAAGCGTCGCCGACGGCCGGAAGACCTTCGTCTCGAACGTCTTCACCGGGACCGTCAGCCGGCAGGCGGCAGTGATCGTCGCCACGCCGGTCATCCGCAACGACAAGGTGCGCTTCATACTCGACTTTCCGTTTCCGCCGACGCAGTTCACGAATCTCTTGAAGGAGGCCCAGCTCTCTCGCGGCTGGATCGCCGTGGTCACCGATCGCGACGGCGGCGTGGTGGCGCGCGTGCCGGACGCCGAGGTGTTCGTCGGCAAGAAGGAGGGCCCGGCGTGGACGGCAGGGACCGCCGGCGCCGACGAGGGCTTCATCCAGGGTGAGGTGCTGCGCGGGCCGGCGGTCTACGCGGCCTACAAGCGGTCGAAAGAGACCGGGTGGACCGTCGGCGTCGCGGCGCCCATCAAGCTGGTCGACGCCGGGATCCGGCGCTCGATGCTCGCGCTGTCGAGCGGCGGCTTCGTGTTGCTGGCCCTCGGATGCGGTCTCGCGTTCGTGCTGGGCAAGCGCATCGTGGAGCCCATCGTGGCCCTGGCCGACTGGCTGAAGGCCGAGCCCTCGACGCCGTTGCCGCCGGCGGAGTCACGCGTGACCGAGGTCGAGGATCTGCGCCGGGCGCTCGAAGACGCGAGGACGGCCGCGCAACGCGCCGAGCTGGCCCACGCCGCACGCCGGGAGGCCGAGGCCGCCAACCGGGCCAAGGACGATTTCCTGGCCGTGCTGTCGCACGAGCTCCGCACGCCGCTGAACGCGACGTTCGGCTGGGTCCGCATGCTGCGATCCGGTCAGCTCGACGCGGGCGCCGCCGCGCACGCCCTCGAGGTGATCGAGCGCAACGTGAACCAGCAAGCGCGGCTGATCAGCGATCTGCTCGACGCCAGCCGCATCGTCTTCGGCCGGCTCGAGCTCAACTTCCAGAGCGTCGACCTGCCGGCGCTGGTCGGCGGCGTGGTCGACTCGGTCCGTCCGACGGCCGAGATCAAGGGGATCGCGCTGAAAGCCGAGCTCGACCCCGAGGCCGGGCCGGTGCGCGGCGATCCCGATCGGCTGCGCCAGGTGGTCGAGAACATCGTGGGCAACGCGATCAAGTTCACGCCGCAGGGGGGCGCGATCACGGTGCAGCTCGCGCGCGACGCCGACGCGACCTTGATCGTGAGCGACACCGGCCGCGGAATCGACGCCGAGCTGCTGCCGCACATCTTCGAGCGCTTCAAGCAGTCGGACAGCACGAGCACGCGCGCTCATGCGGGCCTCGGCCTCGGGCTCGCGATCGTCCGCCATCTGGTCGAGCTGCAGGGCGGGCGCGTGCGGGCCGAAAGCGCTGGCCCCGGCCATGGCTCGACGTTCACGGTGGTCCTGCCGATTGCCGCCGCGGCCCCCGGTGCCGCCGCCCTCGGTCAGAGCTCGGCGAACGCGGAGGGCGGCCAGCGGCTCGACGGCGTCAGGGTCATGGTGTTGGAGGACGACGACGACACGCGTGATCTGGTCGCCTCCATCCTGACCCGAGCCGGCGCGGTCGCGTTCGCGTCCGGCAGCGCTCGCGACGGCGCGGCCATGGCGGCGCGCGTGCGTCCGGACGTGCTGGTCTGCGATCTGGCGATGCCGGACAAGGACGGGCTCGACCTCGTCCGCGAGATCAAATCGTGGGCGGCGGAGGCTGGCGTACACTTGCCCGCGCTGGCGCTGAGCGCCTACGCCCGGACCGAGGATCGCGATCGGGCGCTCGCCGCGGGCTTTGACATCTACGTGTCCAAGCCCGTCGACCCGAGCGAGCTCGTGCGGGCCGTGGTCAGGCTGGTGCGCCGCTAGCTGCTGGTGCGCTGCTAATCTCGAACAGGAGACGGACGATGAGCGCGACCCCGACCTTTGGACGCTACGCCGAGATCCCCGTGGACCAGATGACCGCCGAGCAGAAGGACGGCTATCGCTTCCTGGTCGAAGGCCCGCGCGGCCGGCTGCCCGGCCCGTACAAGGTCTGGGTCCACAATCCCAAGCTGCTGCGGGCCGCGGCCCCGCTCGGCGAGCACTTCACGCCGGGCCGGTCGTCCCTGACCGAGCGCGAGCGTGAAATCGCCGTGATCGTCATCACCCACAAGTGGCGTTCGGCGTATCCCGCGGCGGCGCACGAGAAGCGCGGCAAGGAAGTCGGGATTCCCGTGCCCACCGTCGAGGCG
>DATEMW010000245.1:0-3779 GCA_035275385.1 Candidatus Methylomirabilota bacterium
CCGCCCGTGGCCTCCTCGACGCCGAGCTGGCGGTAAAGGAACTGCGGCCGAGGCGCCCCGTTGTTCGCCTGGATCGGCGCGAACTTCGTGTCCTCGACGTGCTTGACGAGCAGCGACTGCTTGAATTCGGTCTTCTGCATGGCGACCCTCCGGATAGCGTGTTGTCGCGACCGCCGTATCTTACTCCCGCATCGAGCGCCGGGGACCCCTTGACCTCGCCCCGCTTCAGTTCATCCTGAGGACATGCCGCAGAAACCCCTGGATCGTGGCCGGCGAGCGTACGGCCGCCGGGCATGGAAGGACGCCCACGAGCTCCTCTCGCTGGCCGATCGAGACAAGGCTCTGCGCCCGGCGGACCTCGAGCGGTTTGCGACGGCGGCCTTCCTGATCGGACGTGAGAAGGAGTTCGAGCGCACGCTCGAGCGCGCTCACCGGGCGTACCGGGACACGGGCGATCGGCCCAGCGCCGCCCGGTGCGCCTTCTGGATCGGCCTGCTCCTCTTCCTGGGCGGCAAGACCGGCGCCGCGACGGGATGGCTCGCGCGAGCTCAGCGGCTGCTCGACCAGGAGGGACGAGAGACTGCGGAAGCGGGCTACCTGCTCCTTCCCGTCGCGGAGCAGCATCTGAGGGCGGGCGAGTGCGAGCGCGCTCACGCGATCGCCCGCGAGGCGATCCGTCTTGGAACCCGTTTCGGCGATCGTGATCTGATTGTCGCCGCCCGACACGTGGAGGGACGGGCGCTGCTGGAGATGGGCCAGATCGACGAAGGGTTCACCTTGCTCGACGAGGCGATGGTCGAGGTCACGTCTGGCGAGCTCTCGCCGATGATGACCGGTCTGGTCTACTGCAGCGTGATCAACTGCTGCCAGCGCGTCCACGCGCTCGGCCGCGCTCGCGAATGGACGGCCGCGCTCAGCCGTTGGTGCCAGGATCAGCGTCAGATGATGAGCTTCACGTCGACGTGCCTGGTGCATCGCGCCGAGATCCTGCAGCTCCACGGCGCGTGGGCCGACGCACTGGCGGAGGCTCGGCGAGCCTGTCAGCACACCGACTGGATCGACGAGCGACCGCCCGGCGCGGCGTTCTACCAGCAAGGCGAAATACTCAGGCTGCGGGGCGAGCTCGACGCCGCCGAGCGTGCCTATCGCGACGCCAGCCGCGCGGGCGCCGAGGCCCAGCCGGGCCTCGCGCTGCTGTGGCTAGCGCGCGGACGCATCCGCGCGGCGACCGCTGCCATCGGGCGCACCCTCGACGCGACGGTCGATCCGCTCGAGCGAGCGAGACTGTTGCCGGCCCGGATCGAGATTCTCCTCGCCGCGCGCGAGTACGAAGGCGCGCGCGCCGCCAGCATCGAGCTCGCGGAGATCGTGGCGAAGTTTCCGATCGAAGTGCTGCGTGCGGCGGCCGCACAAGCGCAGGGCGCCGTTGAGCTGGCGGCGGGCAAGGCGCGCGAGGCGATCGTCCTCCTGCGGCTTGCCTGGAAGGAGTGGCAGGCGCTCGAGGTCCCGCACGCGGCGGCTCGCACCCGCGAAGTGCTGGGTCTCGCCTGCCGCGCGCTCGGCGATCGGGAAGGGGGACGCATGGAGCTCGAAGCGGCGAAGGCGGCCTACGAGAGCTTGGGCGCGCATCCGGACATCGCTCGCGTCGATGCCCTGTTGACGCATCAGGGCGGCGCCGGCCCCAACGGTCTCACGCCCCGTGAAGTCCAGGTGCTGCGTCTGGTCGCTGCCGGCAAGTCCAACAAGGAAGTCGGCGGCGCGCTTTCGCTGAGTGTGAAGACGGTCGAGCGCCACGTCGGCAACATCCTGACAAAGCTCGATGTGCCTTCCCGGTCCGCCGCGACGGCCTGGGCCTACGAGAACGAGGTGGTCCGCTCGCCTCGCTGAGGGGAAACCCTCATCATGGCCGCACGCGTGTAGTGGGTGCTCTTCCCGAAGCGGAGCTGCCCCAGTCTCTCTAGTCTGAAGCCAGTATTCGCTTCACGAGGAGGGAGACATGAGCGCCTCAGGCTACGACGTCATCGTGATCGGCGCGCGCTGCGCGGGCGCGCCGACCGCCATGCTGCTCGCCCGCAAGGGCTATCGCGTGCTCGCGGTCGACCGTGCGACGTTTCCAAGCGACACCGTGTCGACCCATCTCGTCCATCCGCCCGGGGTCGACGCGCTGAAGCGATGGGGTCTGCTCGACCGCGTCATCGCGACCGGATGTCCGGCCATCCACACGTACGCCTTCGACTTCGGTCCGTTCACGCTCACGGGGTCGCCCGGCGCGAATCGTAGGGACGTCGCCTACGCGCCGCGACGCACGGTGCTCGACCAGATCCTGGCGGACGCGGCCTCCGCGGCGGGCGTGGACCTCCGCGAAGGCTTCACGGTGGAGAACATCGTCTTCGACGGCGAGCGCGTGGTCGGCATCCGCGGGCGCAGCCGAGGCGGCGTCACGGTGACCGAGCGTGCGCGTGTCGTGGTCGGCGCCGACGGGCTACATTCGCTCGTAGCTCGGGCGGTGGATGCGGAGCGGTACCGCGAGAAGGCGCCGCTCCTCGCGGCCTACTACTCGTACTGGAGCGGGCTGCCGATGGCGGGAAGGTTCGAGGCCTACAATCGGCCGCACCGCGCCTTCGCCGCATGGCCGACCAACGACGATCTCACGCTCGTCATCGGCGGCTGGCCGTATGCGGAGTTCGAGTCGAACAAGACGGACATCGACGGCAGCTTCCTCTCGGTGATCGAGCTCGTGCCGGACTTCGCGGATCGCCTGCGAAAGGCACACCGCGAGGAACGGTTCGCCGGTATGCCCGTGCCGGGATATTTCCGCAAGCCGTTCGGACCCGGGTGGGCGCTGGTGGGCGACGCCGGATACAACAAGGACTTCATCACGGCCCAGGGAATCCAGGACGCCTTCCGGGACGCCGAGCTGTGCGTCCGCGCGCTGGATGAAGCATCTTCCGGCGGCCGGCCCTTCGATGAGGCGATGTCCGAGTATCACGCCGCGCGCGACGAGCACGTTCTGCCGATGTACGAGCTCACCGCGGAAATCGCCTCGCTCGAGCCTCCGCCACCTGAGCTGCAGAAGATCCTGCACGCGGCTCACGGGAACCAGGAAGCGATGGACGGCTTCGCTCGCGTGAACGCGGGCGTCACCTCTCCAGCGGAGTTCTTCTCCGAGGAAAACGTCCAGCGCATCTTCGCGGCCGCGCGCTAAGTTATCATGCGGCCGGATGAGCCCAGCGAAACGGCCCAACTTCCTCGTGATCTTGATCGACGATCTGCGCCACGACGAGCTCGGCGTCGGCGGCCACCCGTACATGAAGACGCCGCACGCCGACCGCATCGCCCATGAGGGCGCTCTGTTCGAGCGAGCCTTTCACACGACTCCGATTTGCTCGCCCAACCGGGCCTCGGTGATGACCGGGCAGTACGCGAGCCGGCACGGCATCATCGACAACGTCGCGCGCGACGCCGCGAGCCACCGGCTGCCGAACTACCACCTGGCGCTGCAGGAGCTCGGCTACGAGACCGCGCACGTGGGCAAGTGGCACATGGGCAACGATGGCCGGCCGCGCCCGGGCTACCACCACTGGGTGAGCTTCGACGGGCATGGCCGGCTGAACGATCCCACGCTCAACGTGAACGGTACCTACGAGAAGCACCAGGGCTACATGACCGACCTGCTCAACCAGTTCGCCGTCGACTTCGTTTCACGCAAGCACGAGCGTCCCTGGTCGCTGTTCTTCGCCCACAAGGCCGTGCATCCCGATGCCTTCCAGCACCCGGAC
>DATEMW010000246.1:0-15404 GCA_035275385.1 Candidatus Methylomirabilota bacterium
CCACGCCGCCGCGTCGAGCTGCCGCAGGTCGCGTCCGCCCAGCGGACCGGCCAGGCGCGCGAGCTCGGCGCGCTGCCACTCGACCTGCTCGCGGACTCCGTCGAATCCGACGACGAGCACACCGCCTGACGACGCCGGGCCCGACGCCGCCAGACCGGCGCCCACGGCGGCAGCGCCGTCGAGCAGCTCGACGGCGTTGGGGATGAGATCGCTGGCGGCGAGGGCTTTCACGGCTGCGCCGGCGTCCTTCAGGCGCTCGAACCGCACGCTGACGAGCTCTTCCTGCTCGGCCAGCGGTCTGAGCTTCACGGTCGCCTCGACGATCACGCCGAGCGTGCCGTACGAGCCGATGAACAGCTTGGGCAGGTCGTAGCCGGCGACATTCTTCACGACCTTGCCCCCGCCCTTCACCACGGAGCCGTCGGCGGTCACGACGGTGACGCCGATCAGCAGGTCCCGCGCGGTGCCGTAGAGGTGCCGCCGCGGCCCGCAGGCGTTCGTGGCGATCACGCCGCCGACCGTCGCGCGCCCGGCGTCAGGCGGATCGAGCGAGAGCCACTGGCCGCGGGTCCGCAGCGCGGACTGGAACGCGTCGACCGTGATGCCCGCCTCGACCGTCGCCGTCAGGTCTCCCGGTTCGTGCTCCAGAAGCCGGCTCATCCGGCGCAGACCCATGACGAGCCCGGCACCAGTGGGCGGCATCCCGACGCTGGTCGCCGTGCCACCTCCCCACACCGTGACCGCGCGGCCGACCTCGGAGGCCATCGCCATCACAGCAGCGACCTCCTCGATCGTGCCGGGGAACACGGCCGCCTCGGGCGTACGACCGTCGACGACGTAGGGCGAGAGCTCGATGCCGGTGAGGACGTTAACCGGACCGACGGCGGCGCGGAGCTTTTCGGTGAGCCCGTCCGGCACGGGACCTGAGACCGCCCGCGCTAGAAGCGCTGGGCGAGGCCCTTTTCTTCGATCGCGTGCGGCCGGTAGGCGACGGGCCCGACCTCGACGCAGGACTTCTTGGTGGGAAAGATCTTCCCCGGATTGCACAGTCCCGAAGCATTGAATGCATTCTTGAGGCGGTGCATGAACGCAAGATCGGCCACAGAGAAGATGAACGGCATGAAATCGGCTTTCTCCAGGCCAATGCCGTGCTCGCCCGAGATCGAACCGCCGACTTCGGCGCACACCTTCATGATCTCGGCGCCGGCCGCCACCACGCGCGCTTCTTCGCCCGGCTTGCGCGGATCGTAAAGGATGTTCGGGTGCAGGTTGCCGTCGCCGGCGTGGAACACGTTGCCGACGCGCAGGCCGGCGGCAGCGACGATCTCGTTCACGCGACTGAGCACGTACGGGAGCTTCGTGCGCGGGATGACCCCGTCCATCACCATGTAGGCCGGCGAAACGCGTCCATAAGCGCCGAACGCCGACTTGCGTCCCTTCCAGAGGAGCTGGCGCTCGGCCTCGGTCGCCGCGGTGCGCACTTCGCGCGCGCCGGACTCCCGGCACGCCGCCACGATGTGCTCGGCCTGGACGTCCATGCCGACCGCGAGCCCGTCGAGCTCGATCAACAGCGCGGCGGCCGCGTCTCGCGGATAGCCGCAGTTGAACGCGTCCTCGACCGCCTGGATCGTCAGGTGATCGATCATCTCCATCGCCGCCGGCACGAGCCCGCGCGCAATGATGGCCGATACCGCGGCCGAGGCCTGATCGATCTGGTCGAACACCGCGAGCACGGTCTTGACTGCCTGTGGCTTCTTGAGAATGCGCACGACGATCCGGGTGGCGATGCCGAACGTGCCCTCCGAGCCGACGAACACGCCGGCCAGGTCGTAGCCGCACGTCTCGCGCGTCTTGCCGCCGAGCCAGACGATCTCGCCGTCGGGCATGACGACCTCGAGCCCGAGGACGTGATTGGTCGTGACGCCGTACTTCAACGTGTGCGGCCCGCCGGAGTTGTTGGCGATGTTGCCGCCGATCGTGCACGCCTGCTGGCTCGACGGATCGGGCGCGTAGTAGTAGCCGCGCGGGCCGACCTTCCACGAGAGGTGCAGGTTCACGAGGCCCGGCTCGACCACCGCGATCTGGTTCTCGTAGTCGACCTCGAGCACCTTGTTCATGCGCATCAGGGAGATCACGATGCCGCCCTCGGCCGGCAGGCAGCCGCCCGAGAGCCCCGTGCCGGCGCCGCGCGCGACGAACGGCAGGTTCTCGCGATTAGCGAGCTTGACCACCGCCGAGACGTGCTGCGCCGAGGTCGGAAACACGATGAAATCGGCGAGCGCGCGGAACAGGGTGAGGCCGTCCGACTCGTAGACCATCAGCTCGTCGGGGTCCGAGAGGACGGCGCCCCGGCCGACGATCGTTTCGAGCTCGCGTCGAAGCTCGAGCTTCTTGGAGTCGGTCAAGCCAGGCATGGGGTTGGGGGAAATTATACCTCTTTCATAGGCGCGCCTCGGCCGGCGGGGCCCCAGCCCCGCGACGCCCTGCGGCGCGCACTGCCATTTTCAGAGGCGCGCCTCGGCCGGCGGGGCCCCAGCCCCGCGACGCCCTGCGGCGCGCACTACGAGCCCGTGAGGGTTTGCGCCGCCTGGGCGATGGCGGCGGCGTCGATCCCGTAGTGGCGATAGAGATCGGCCCGCGAGCCCGACTGGCCGAAGTCGTCCACGCCGAGCGCCAGCTGGGGCACGCCAAGTGCCGCGCCGATGAACGCGAGCGCGTGCGAGTGGCCGTCGAGCACGGAGACGACGGGCACGCCTTCTTCTTCCGCGCTCACGAGATCCTCGACGTACGGCCGCGGCTCCCGCAGACCGCGATACAGACGGTCGGCGCTGGTGACCGCGAACACGCTCGCCAGCACGCCGCGCTCGCGCAGCACGCGGGCCGCCTGCACGGCCTCGGGCACCGTGACGCCTGCGGCGAAGATGCTCACCGCGTTCCCATCGGGGTCCCAGCCGGGCTCGCCGCGAGCGTCGATCAACCGGTAGGCGCCTCGCAGGACGTCGGCGCGATAGGCCGGGCTCGGCGGCAGCGCGAGCGATTGATCGATCGGGCGGGTCGAGAGCCTGAGATAGGCCGCCTCACCCGAGCCGTCGGCCAGGCCGCGCAGCGCGTCGAGCAAGATCCACTCGACCTCGCGGGCGAACGTCGGATCCCAGAAGACGATCCCCGGCAGCGCGACGCCGATGCCGGGCGTGATCACCGACTGGTGCGCGCCGCCCTCGGCCGAGAGCGTGATTCCAGACGGCGTCGCCGCCACCACGAAGCGCGAGCCCGAATAGAGCGCGTGATAGAGCGCGTCAAGCCCGCGGGTAACGAACGGATCGTAGAGCGTGCCGATGGGCAGCAAGGTCTCGCCGAGGATCTCGCGCGAAAGGCCGAGGGCGCCGAGCAGGAGGAACAGGTTGTGCTCGGCGATCCCGAGCTCGATGTGCTGGCCCGCCGGCGACTCCTTCCACTGCATGGCCTGCGGCACGTCGGCGAACGGGTTTCGCCGCGCCTCGGGATAGTAGACGCCTTTCCGGTTGATCCAGCCCGCCAGGTGCGTCGTGATCGCGACGTCGGCGGAGACCGTCACGATACGGTCGGCGAGCGGCTGTCGGCTCAGCGCACCGAGCACGCGGCCGAACGCTTCCTGGCTCGAGCACTCCGGCGGATAGCTCTCGTCGAGCTCGGCGGGCACCTCGACACGCGCGGTCCCTTGTGTCGGCGCGGCGAAGAGCGGCGGCAGGGCTCGCACGAGCTTGGCTTCCTCGCTGTCCGGCGCGAAGCCGTCCCATTCCGCGCCCGGGGCGACGCCGAGCGCCGAGCGCAGCTCGTCGATCTGTGTCTGGGTCAGCAGCATCGTGTGGTTGAGCGGATCGCCGGCGAGCGGAAGCCCCCAACCCTTGATCGTGTGGGCGAAGATGACCGACGGCCGGTCGCGCACCTTGCCGGCCGCATCGAGCGCCTCGCGGACCAGGCGCAGATCGTGGCCGCCAAGATCGGCGACGAGCTCCGCGAGCGCGGTGTCGCTCGTGTCGGAGAGCAGCCGGTCGAGCGTTCGGTCGGTCCCGCCGCCGTCCGTCGCGACCAGCGTCTTGCGCACGGCGCCGGGCGGCAGCCGGAGCAGCCGCTGGTATTCGGTGTTCGACATGAGCTGCAGACGCTCGCGCAACCGCTCGCCGCCGCGCTTCTTGAAGAAGCTCTGGAGCTTTCGGCCCCAGCGGAGCTCGCTGACCTGCCAGCCGCCGGCCTCGAACATCGCGCGCAGATGGCGCAGCCGTACGTCGGGCACGATGCGGTCGAGCGACTGTCGATTGACGTCGACGATCCACAACACGTTCGAGAGCCGCGCCACGACTTCTTCGGCCAGCGCCTCGGCCACGTTGCCCTCGTCGAGCTCGGCGTCGCCGACGATGACGATGAGCCGGCCGCGCGGCTTGGCGCCGAAGTGATCGGCGACGTAGCGCGAAGCGAGCGCCCCGAACGTCGCCTGCACCGCGCCGAGCCCCATCGAGCCCGTCGAGAGATCGACGATCCGCGCGTTCTTGCGCCGGCTCGGATAGGCCTGCAGGCCGCCGAAGCTCCTGAGCTCGCGAAGATCGTCGGCCGTGAGCCGGCCCCGCAGATACTGGATCGCGTAGAAGGCCGGCGAGCCGTGGGCCTTGACCGCGACCAGGTCCTCGGGCTCGAGCGCGTCGAAGTACAGCGCGGTCAGCAGGCTCACGATCGACGAGGACGACGCCTGGTGGCCGCCTACTTTGACGCCGTCCGCGTTGGGGCGCACGGCGTTGGCGTGGTGCACCATGTAGGTGCCGAGCCACAGCACCTTCTTCTGGATCCGGTCGAGGACTTCGAGACGGCTCACCGCGGCTCGAAGGGTAGCATGGCGTGGCCGTTGAAGAGCCGCCCCCTTCGGTTGTACATTGCGCTCCATGTCCGAGCGCACCCGCGATCTCAGGATCGAGAGCTTCCGCCCGCTCCTGCCGCCGGCGATCCTCCTGGAGGAGCAGCCGCTGAGCGAGCGCGGCTCGGAAACCGTCACCCGCACGCGGCGCGACATCAGCCGCATCCTGCGCGGCGAAGACGACCGGCTGGTCGTGATCGTCGGGCCCTGCTCGATCCACGATCCGGCCGCCGCGCTCGACTACGGCCGCCGCCTTCGCGCCCTGGTCGACGAGCACGCGCGCGATCTCTGCATCGTGATGCGCGTCTATTTCGAGAAGCCGCGGACCACCGTGGGCTGGAAGGGCCTGATCAACGATCCGCTTCTCGACGGCAGCTTCGTCATCAACGAGGGCCTCAGGCGTGCGCGGCGGATCCTGCTCGACCTGAACGAGCTCGGCTTGCCGGCGGGGTGCGAGTTCCTCGACCCGATCTCGCCCCAGTTCACTTCGGACCTCGTGTCGTGGGGCGCGATCGGCGCCCGGACGACCGAGAGCCAGGTGCACCGCGAGCTCGCGTCGGGCCTCTCGATGCCGGTCGGCTTCAAGAACGGGACCGACGGCGGCGTCCAGATCGCCATCGACGCCGTGCGCGCGGCCGCGCACCCACACCAGTTCCTGGGTGTGACCGAGCAGGGGCTCTGCGCGATCGTCGCCACGCGCGGCAACCCCGACTGCCACGTGATCCTGCGCGGCGGCGCGAGCGGATCCAACTACGACGCGGTGAGCGTGCAGAAGACGGCGGCCGCGCTGATCGACGCCGGGCTGGCGCCGCGGCTCATGGTCGACACGAGCCACGGCAACAGCGACAAGGACTACCGCCGGCAGCCCATCGCGGCGCACGATCTCGCCGAGCAGATCGCCCACGGCGAGAACGCGATCTGCGGTGTGATGATGGAGAGCTTCCTGATCGACGGACGGCAAGATCTGAAGAACCCCGCCGCGCTCCGCTACGGCCAGAGCGTCACCGATGCCTGCATGGGCTGGGAGATGACGGTGCCGGTCCTCGCCGACCTCGCGCGAGCCGTGCACGCCCGCCGCACCGCAAGCTGAGGCCGCGCTCCTCCGGTAGCTTCAGCAAGTCAGCATGGCGATCCCGATCCCGGCCGATCTCACGATCGTCACCCTGAAGAGCAACGGTCAGGAGCTTGCACAACGCTGGACTCCGGCGTATGCCACCTCGGTCTTGCGTGAGGCGAGCGACCTCGTGAGATCACGCACGAACATCGAGTTCCCGCGGGGTGCGTGCGAGCAGGTCGTCGAGGAAATGCCGGCGGGCGCCTCAGCGGACACCGTGGACGAGACGGGCTATCACTACCTCGTCGCGGCGCACAAGGCGGGCAACGGGGTGCGAGTCCTCCTGGTCGATCGCGTTTCTCGGCCCGAGCTGGGCGGCCAGTCGCTGCGACAAACTCAGGTGTGCTTGATCGCCTACGGCTCGGAGCTGGCGGCGACGTCGCGGATGCTGGCCCACGAGCTCGGTCATCTGCTGGCTCTGCCGCACGTCGACAGCGGACGCCGCGTCGGACCGGGCCAGGAGAATCAGATCGCGGGCTGGATGCGCAACCTCATGTACTCCGGCGCGCTCCATCCGGCGGCGGAGCTCACGCCGACGCAGGTCCAGGCAGCGCGCTCGTCGCCGCTCGCACGCCGGTTCGGCGGCCGCTGAGCCCGCGCGCCGATCGACGGTAGCTCGGCGCCGGGCCGGCGGGAGCTACTGTCCCCGGAAGGTCGGCTTGCGGTGCTCGAGCATCGCGCGGACGCCCTCGCGCGCGTCGGCGCTGGCCCGCGCGCGGCGCGCGGTCTCGTCCAGGTCCTTGTGCTCGACCCGCTCGCGCAGCGCCAGCGCGCGCCGGATCGTCGCCTTCATCCCCGCGACCGAGAGCGGCGCATTCCCGGCGAGCGTGCGCGCCAGATCGTAGGTCGCCTGCTCGAGCTCGGCGGCCGCGACGACCGCGTGCACCATGCCGATCTCGTACGCGCGCTTGGCGTCGACCGGCTGTCCGGTCAACAGGATCTGGCGGGTGAACGCGGGACCGATGATCTCGACCAGCTTCTGACCGAGCGCGAACGGGACGACGAGCCCGATCTTGGCCAGCGGCATCGCGAAGCGCGCCGCGTCGGCCGCGACGCGAAAGTCGCAGTGCAGCGCGAGCTCGCATCCGCCCGCGTACGCCGCGCCGTGAACCATCGCGATCGTCGGATGGCGCGAGGCCTCGATCTGCTGGAAGAGCGCGATCACGTCGGCCTCGGGCTCGAGCCCGTCGTCCTGCCGCCGGCTCATCTCGTTGAGGTCGCGGCCGGAGCAGAACGCGGCGCCCGCGCCCCGGATCACGACGGCCCGCACGCTGCCGTCGCTCTCGAGCGCCTCGAACCGGCGCGCCAGCGCGTCCATCAGCGCGGTGTTGAGCGCGTTGCGCCGCTCCGGGCGGTTCAGCGTGATGGTGGCGATCGAGTCGGCGACCGTGTACAGGATCTCGTCGGCCATGGTGATCCTCTCGGTCAGCGGAAGAGCGAGCGCGCGATCACCATGCGATGGACCTCGGACGGCCCCTCGCCGATGCGGCGCACGCGCGCTTCGCGGTACCAGCGCTCGAGCGGAAACTCCTTGGAGACGCCGTACGCGCCGTGGATCTGCACGGCGGCGTCGATGACGCGCCCGAGCACCTCGCTCGAGTAGAGCTTGGCGATCGAGGCCTCGACCCGCGCGTCCTCGCCGCGGTCGGCCTTCCAGGCGCCCTCCCAGATGATCCAGCGGCAGGCGCGCAGCTCGACCTCGGCGTCGGCCAGCATCCACTGGATGGCCTGGCGCTGCGAGAGCGGCGCGCCGAAGGTCGAGCGCTGCTTGGCGTGGGCGATCGCCATGCGATGCGCGGCGACCGCGACGCCCAGATTGCACGCGGAATACGGGAAGCGGTTCTTCACGAGCAGCTCGAACGCGAGATCGAGCCCCTGGCCCTCGGCGCCGACGAGGTTCTCGGCGGGCACCTCGCAGTCCTCCAGGGTGACGTCGTTCGGGATGGCCGAGGTCCGGATGACCTTGATCGGCTTCGCGGTGAAGCCCGGCGTGCCGCGCTCGAGAATGAAGCACGAGATGCCGCCGCGGCCCTTGGCCTTGTCGGTCCGCGCCCACACCAGGCCCCAGGGCGCGTCGTGGGCGCGAGACGTGAAAACCTTGCGGCCGTTGAGCACCCAGCGATCGCCGCGCTTCTCGGCCCGGGTCTGGATCGCGCCCGCGGGATCGGAGCCGCCCGAGGGCTCGGTGATCGCGAAGAAGGTCTTCAGGCCGTCGCGGATCGTCGGGACCGCGTACTTGGCGATCTGCTCCTTGCTGCCGGCCCAGATCGCCGGAGGCGGATAGCGCCCGAAGACGCCGCAGCCCGGATTGTAGAGCCCCATCCGGTGCTGCGACATCTCCTCGAGCGCCACGCACATCGAGAACGTGTCGAGGCCGCCGCCGCCGTACTGCTCGGGCGCGCCGAGCGCCCAGAGGCCCGCGGCCTTCGTCTTGGCCGCGATTTTCTGATAGTCGTCGTCGGGAAGCTCGGGGGCGTCGGGGTCGATGCGCTGCTCGACCGGGATGACCTCGTCGCGCACGACCCGCTTGATCTGGTCGCGCAGCGCGAGCAGCTCGTCCGGCAGCCGGTAGCCGGGAAAGTTCATCGGATCAGTCAGCGCGCTCCGGCCGGGCGACGGCGCCGCGCCGGCCGGGTGCGCGCATTGTCCAGTTCAATAGGCGCGCCCCGGCCGGCGGGGCCCCAGCTCCGCGACGGCCTGCGGCGCGCACTCCCGCTAAACCCGCACGGGGCGATAAGTCGGGGTGCGCCACTCCGGGAACCGCGAGTCGACGCCGCGTACGATGTCCATGTACGCGCGCGTCAGGCGCGCCGTGATCGGGCCCACCTTGCCGTCGCCGAGCGGGAACTTGTCGATCGAGAGGATCGGCGTGATCTCGTAGCCGCTGCCGCAGAGGAACGCCTCGTCGGCCACGTAGAGCTCGGTGCGATCGATTTCGCGCTCGACCACGCCCATGCCCAGGAGCTCGGGGCAGATCGAGTCCATCAACGTCGTCCGCGTGATGCTCTCGAGGATGTCCGCGGTGACCGGCGGTGTCACGAGCCGGCCCTTGCGCACCATGAAGAACGTGGCGCCGGTGCCCTCGGCGACGTGGCCCTCCCGGTTGAGGAGGATCGGCTGATCGTAGCCGTCGGCGTTGGCCTGCAGGGTCGCGAGCCGTCCGTTCTGGTAGTTGGCGCCGCACTTCAGGCGAATCGGGATCGCGTTGTCCGACGTGCGTACCCAGGAGCTCACGCAGCACTTGAGCCCGCTACCTTCTTCCACACGCGGCCGGCGCCGCGGGTTGATGTAGATCCCGGTCGGCGTCGTGGCGTTGAGCCCGGTGCCCGTCACGTACGCGCACATGTGCATGTGGATGTCTTCTTTGATCTCGTTTCCGGAAAGCACCTGGCGCACGGCCTCGTAGAGGTCGAGATCGCTGTAGGGAATCGTGAAGCGCATCATCTTCATCGACTCGCGGAAGCGCTGGAAGTGCTCGGGCAAACGGAAGGAGTACACCTCGTCGTCGGCCGAGTTCCAGTAGGCGCGGAGCCCTTCGAACACGTTGGTCGCGTAGAACACGGCCGCGCTGTTCACGGGCAGGACGGCCTGCGCCGGGGGTACGAGCTTGCCGTTCATCCAGATGTTCAGCTCTTTCTGTGCCATTGGCCGGGCTCCTTTGTGGTCTCGCGCTGCAGGCCGTGACTATAGCATCGTCGGATGAGAGCGAGAATACAGGATCGGAGCCCCCCGCGAAACTGGCTGCGGATCGGCGCGAGCCGCGCCGTTCATACCTCCAGCGCCGGCGGATCCTTCAGGAACTCTACGTTGACGGCTGGCGGCACCGACACCACGACCTCAGCAGCGACGCCTCGGAAACCGAGATCGCCCAGCTGATTCTTCAGGAGCGCCGCGGTCCGCAAGGCCTCCAGGACGGCCACGAGCAGCCTCCTCTCCTTGTGCTTGTCGATCGCAACCTTGAGCTTGTCCGGCTCGATGGCCGCGACGTTGCCGACCAGCGTGAGCCGGATCACCGGCACCAGCGCCATGTCCACCTTGAAGTTACGGACGGACAGTCCCAGCCCTTTCAGGATCGGAATGATCTCATTGAGCTCGCGCTGCGATTTGCCGAGCTGCTCCAGCGCGATCGCTCCCACCTCGTCGACCTTGTTCTTGAGCTCGTCGGCCGCCGTCTTTAGCTTGTCGAGCGTCAGCATTGGGCACCCCCTGATCTCGACCACAGGCAAGCGCCGTACCACGCGTGAAGCCTACAAATCGGCGGGTAGCGAAGTCCTCCGGGCGCGCGGACGGGCATTGCGCCCGGAGCGTTAGGACCAAAACTCCCGAGGCTCACCTACTCCGGTCGCGTGCGGACTTCGAGCGTGCTGACGACGCGCTTGACGCCGGGCACGCCGCGGGCGACCGTCTCGGCCCGGTCCTTCTGCTCGCCCGATTCGACCAAGCCGCTGAGGTAGACGGTCTGCTCCCGGCTGACCACGCCAAGGCGCGTCAGATTGGCGTCGTGCTCAGCCACCAGGCGCGCCTTCACCTCGGACTCGATCCGGGTGTCGGTCCAGGGATCGACGGTCGCGCATCCCGAGACGATCGCGACGGCCAGGATGGCGACGAGCACGCGGCGGACCACGTGGTCCTCCGTCATCGCGCGGCGAGCACGCCGCCGGCATCGCTCGTCAGCTGCCGCCGAGGCTCGGGGGCGCGCCGCCCGCGAGACTGCTCGCCTTCCGCCAGATCGACCGTCACTTGCGGCTCGGCGTCCGCGGCCACATCGACCCGCTTGTCTTCGAGTAGCCGCGCCGTGTCGATCTTCGCCTTCTTGACGGTCGCTCTCACGGCCTCCAGGCGCTTGTCGGCGAGTGTCGAAGCCTCGGCCGCGGGCGCCGTCTCGGTCTCCGCTAGCGCCGCACGCACGGCGTCCGGCGAGTCGGGAACCGGTTGCCCCGGGAAGCGCTCCCGGAACAGACGCTCGGCGGCGTCCTCGGGGGAGGTGCGCGCGCTCTTGGCGGCCCGGCTGATGACCGCGTCGATATCAGGGCGCTTCATCGCGGCCACGTCGCGTTTCGAGACCAGCGCCGTGACCGTGAGCCGCGTCTCTGGCGTTTGGTCGAGGAACGCGACGAGCCGCGTGAGCTGCTGCTGTCCTTCTTGAGTCGGCGTGGCCGTACCGGGCTCGAACCGGATCGGATCGATCTCGATGCGCTCGATGCGCGAGTCGCCGGCCGACTTGACCCGGCCGATCAAGCTGACCGGCGCGGCGATCGCTTTCACCGCCACCGTGCGCAAGGTGCTCCAGATCAGCTCTTTGAAGTCGAAGCGCGGATCGGTGATCCGGCCGCCGACGGGCAGCGCCAGTCGAATGTCACCGTGACGATCCTTCAGCAGCGAGGTGAGCATTCCAAGCGGCAGCCCGATTCGGGCCTGCGCTTCGTCTTGCCCGCCGGCTCGGGCGAGCTGCAGCCGGCTCAACAGCACGTCGGCCTTCGCCCGGAGATTGTCGCCCTCGATCCGGCATTCGATATTCGTGGTGAGCCAGCCGTTGCGCGCCTCCCACGCGACACCGTTCAGCAGATAAGGATTCGTACGCGGCACCGCGAACTCGCGCAGCTCGCCACGCAGATCAAGCCGCAGCGGACCCGTCACGGGACCGATCGTGCCGGCGAAGCTCATCAGCCCGTCGGCGACGCGCGCCTTCATGTCCATGCGCGCCGGGCGGGCGTCCCGCGCCGTCGAGACGCCGTCGATCCGTGAGTCGATGTCGGCCACGTCCACCGCGAAGGCGGGGGTCAGGCTGCCATCGACGATGCGCGCGCCACCCTCTTCGACGACGAGATGGCGCACCACGATCGGTATCGCGCTCTCACCGCTGCCGCTGGGCTCGGTAGCGCGCGACGTCGAACCAGCGTCCGCGTTGCGCCGTGCCGCCGACTTCTGGGGAGTCAGCAGTGCCCGCAACGGCAAGGCGCCCGACTGGTTGCGCTCGAGGAGGATCCACGGCCGCCGCAGCGCTACCTCACGCACCTTCACCGTTTTGGGCCAGTCGACGTCGACAGCCGTCGCTGTCGCTCGACCGATTCGAATCACCGTGCGCTGGCCGTCGCGCACGTCGACTCGCGAGAGCGTCGCGTTGCCGCGCACCGTCGCTGCGGGCTCGGACAGATCGGGAACGGCCACCGTCAGATCGAGATCGGCGCGGCCGCTGAAATGCGCCACGGTCGGCACGTAGGGCTGGTAATGCGCGAGCTCGGCGTCTTGCGTGTGAACACGGAGATCCGCGCTCAACGGTTCGACACCCACGCGGCCCGCGGCCCGCAGCCGGCCGCCGCCGGGCGGGCGGACGGCGAGCTTCACGTCGACCGGCCGAAGCGGCCAGCCGCCGCCGGTGATCGTGGCATCGATCTGCGAGAGGTCGAGGGTCGCGCGCGGCGCGACCGTCTCGTCGCGCCAGGAGAGCACGCCATTGCGAAGCACGACTTCGCCGACGTCGATGCGCGGCGCATTCGGAGCACCGCCGGTGGCCGCGCTCGACGGCGGCGAGCTCGGTGCGGTCGGCGGGCGCCGCGCAGTGGCCGGGCGCTCTGTGGTCGCGGGCGGCTCCAACAGCGCGGTCAAGGGAAACTTGCCGTCCTTGTTCCGCTCGACGATCGCGCGTGGCCCGCTCACGACCAGTCGCTTCACACCCAGGCGGGTCGGCCACTGCACCTCGAGGCCCGTCGCCTCGACGCGCTGGGCGCCGATCAGCTCTTGCTGACCGTCCCTGACGCCCACGCGATTGACGGCGATCGAGCCGTTCACGCGGGTCGGCACCCCGGCGGCAAGCGGCTCGTCGATGCGCAGATCCGCTTCGCCTCGGCCGCTGAGCCGGGCCGTGATCGGCAAGAAGCGATTCCAGGCGGCGAGGTCGAGATCGCGCAGGCGAAGACGCAGCTGGCTCGCGGCAGGCGGCGGACGCAGCAGCCCCGAGACCGAGAGCGTGCCGCCGCCGGGGATCGCGGTCGAGACGTCGAGCCGCCCGGGAGTCGTGATCGGCCACGTGACGTCGGCGATGCTCGCGCGTATCTTCGAAACCTGATACCGGGCGCCCGCCTGGCCTCGCGGATCGCGCACGTTGGCCGATCCCGCCAGCTCCAGCTCGCCGACTCGAACGTGACCGTTCTGGTACTCGAGCGCGGTCAGCCGAGCCTCGAGCTTCGGAATCCGGGTCACCGGAGCGCGCTCGCCGGGCTTGATCAGCACCAGATCCTCGAGATCGCCGCTCAGGTCCGCCAGGATCTCGTCGCGCGCGTCGTAGGTGACGTTCAGGGTCGAGCTCACCCGTCCGCGGTCGAGCACGACCGGCGCATCGGGAGGCCAGTAAAGGCGGGCGAGCGCCAGATCCAGGCCCTTCACGGTCACCATGGCCTTGAGATGAATCGGATAGAGTCGGAACTGCTCGATCTGAACCAGATTGGGCGCGCCCGCGGTCATCGAGCTGGCGATGACGGTGCCGTCGTCGCGCAGGGTCGACACGTTGTGCGCCTCGATCTGGATGTCGTCGGACGTCCACGTTCGATGCTCGGGTAGCGCGCGATCTTCGAACGCCACCGTGCCGTCGATCAACGAAAAGCGGTCGACGGTGACGTCCAGCCGCTTCTGCGTTGCCTCCGAGCCCTCGAACAGATCGGAGAAGTTGAACGTCTTGCCGAGTCGGACTACGCGAAGCGTCGGCTTGCGCATCACCAGCTCGCGCACCCAGACGTGCCCGCGAGCGAGCGACAGCACGTTGAGCCGGGCGTCGAGCCGCTCGAGGTCGGCGAACGGCGCGTGACCGTCGGGCTCCGTGATGCGAAGCCCGTGGATCGTCAGCCGGCCGCTCAGCGGCCTCACGTCCACGCGATCGATGGCGACCGGCCGCTTGGTGATCGCCTCGAGCCGCGCGATCGCGATGTGTCGCGCGAGAGTCGGAAGCGCGTACAGGGTCGCGGCGACCGCCGCCACTAGGATGAGCAGGACGCCCGACATCACGATGAGTGATCGACGCGATGTCATTCCTGATGCTCCTCGCTTGATTTCAGTATGCCCACCGTTTTCTGTTCGTGACTACGGTCGATCCGCGAAACATGCGTGCCGCCCGTCGTGCGTGTTTTCCCGGACTACTCCTGTCGGGGAAGTCATTGGGGCGCGGCCCCGGCGTCGAACGAATGCCCGCTCGACACGGTGCGCTTTGGTTGATAATCGGGCCGCGATGACGCCGGTGGTCGAGCTCGAGGGGGCGCGCAAGCGGTTCGGCGCGGTCGAGGCGGTGAAGGGCGTCGATCTCACGATCGGCGCGGGCGAGCTGGTCGCGCTGCTCGGTCCCAATGGGGCCGGCAAGACGACGTCGATCGCGCTGATGCTGGGCCTGCGCCAGCCGACCGGGGGCCGGGCGCGTCTCTTCGGCCTGGATCCCAACGACCGCCGCGCGCGGAGTCGCTGCGGCGTGATGCTCCAGGAGTCCGGGACGACGGCCGTGCTCACCGTCGCCGAGATCGTCGACCTCTTTCGCGCGTACTATCCGTCGCCGCTGCCGACGACCCGCGCGATCCAGCTGGCCGGGCTCGACGAAAAGGCCCACGCCCGGATCGGCGCGTTATCGGGCGGTGAGCGCCAGCGCCTCTACTTCGCCCTCGCGGTGTGCGGTGATCCCGAGGCGCTCTTCCTCGACGAGCCCACCGTCGGCATGGACGTCGAGGCGCGGCGCGCGGTGCTCGACAGCATCCGGTCGCTCTCCACCGCCGGCAAGACCATCGTGCTGACGACACACTATCTCGAGGAGGCCGATCAGCTCGCGCACCGGATCGTCGTGATCGACCACGGCGTCGTCATCGCCGACGCGACGCCGCGCGAGATCAAGTCGCGCATCCCGAGCAAGCGCATCAACTTCCATTCCGAGGCGGCGATCGGTGACGTGGTGTTCAAGGGGCTTCCGGTCCAGAACCTCGAGATCGTCGACCATCGCGTGCACCTGCTCAGCAACGAGCCCGAGACGGTCCTGCGCGCGCTCTTCGAGCGCGGCGTGGTCGTGCGCGATCTCGAGGTGACCGGCGCGGACCTCGAAGAGGCGTTTCTCAGCTTGACGAGGCGCGCGTGAGGACGCCGTCGGTCGCGCCCGTGCTGCAGATGCTCCTCGCCCAGACGAAGAGCGAAGTCTTGATGCGCTGGCGCGTCCCCGCCTTCAGCGTCACGAACCTCGTGCTGCCGATCGTGTTCTTCATCTTCTTCGGGCTGCCGGTCGCGAACCTCCGAAGCGCGGACGGCGTCAGCATCGGCGCGTACCTGCTCGCGTCGTTCGGCGCCTACGCGGTCGGCAACGTCATGGTCTACGGCTTCGGGATCGGCGTCGCCAACGAGCGGGGTATGAAGGTCGACCGGCTGATGCGGGCGAGCCCGCTG
>DATEMW010000247.1:0-6264 GCA_035275385.1 Candidatus Methylomirabilota bacterium
CCACGGCCGGCTCGATATTCTGGTGAACAACGCCGCGATCGTCATCCCGCGCGTCGCGATCGAAGACCGCACGGTCGCCGAGTGGGATCGAGTCATGGCGGTCAACGCCAAGGGCGTGTTCCTGGGCACGAAGTACGCGATTCCGGCGATGCGCCAGGCGGGCGGCGGCTCGATCGTGAACATCTCGTCGGTCGCCGGAATCGGGCAATCGCTGCACCAGGAGCCGGCGTACGCCGCCAGCAAGGGCGCGATCCGTATCTTCACGAAGGTGACGGCGGCCCAGCACGCCAAGGACAGGATCCGCTGCAACTCCGTGCACCCCGGCCCGATCGACACGGACATGCTTCACAGCGCCATGCCTGATCCGGAGGTGCTCCGGCGGCGGATCGAGCGCGTTCCGCTCGGGCGCATGGGGACCGTGGACGAGGTCGTGAAGCTCGTGCTCTATCTGGCGTCGGACGACTCGGCGTACATGAGCGGTAGCGAGCTGGTCATCGACGGCGGCGCGCTGGCGCAATGATCAAGGTTGTGGTGCTGCTGCGCCGCCCGGCGAGCTGGACGCGCGAGCGCTTTCACCGCTGGTGGCTCGACGAGCACGTGGCGTACGGGAAGAAGCTACCCGACCTGCGAAAATATCGCGTGTGCATGGTGACCGGCTCGACGTCGCATGAGGGTCGCGAGCCGTGGGACGGCATCGCCGAGCTCTGGTTCGACGACCGCGCCGCGCTCGACCGCGCGTGGTCGTCCGAAGTCGGGCAAATCGCGCTGGCGCACTCGCGCGAGAGCCACAGCGACCGGCTGGTGCTGATCACCGAGGAGCACGAGCTCATCGGTTGAGGAGAGCTGGATGACCCCTGAACGCATACTGCAGCACGCTCCGCTCGTGCTCGACCAGCGGGCGCGCGAGCAATACTTTGCGGATGGTTTCCTCACCGTGCCCGGCTACGTCAGTGGCGCGTGGCTCGGCCGATTGCGCGACGTCGTCGCCGCCAAGGTCGAGGAATCGCGCTCACTGTCCGCCTCCGACGATCAGTTCGACCTGGCGCCCGATCACACCGCCGAGAAGCCGAACATCCGCCGACTCCGCAAGGCCGTCGACCAGCACCCTGAGCTCTGGGAGTTCGCGAAAGATCCGACCGTCGTCGATCTGGTCGCCGATCTCGTCGGCCCCGACGTGCGGTTCCACAGCTCGAAGCTCAACTTCAAGTGGTCCGAAGGCGGCGACGCTGTTCGCTGGCATCAGGACATTCAGGCCTGGCCGCACACCAATTTCAGCGTGCTCACGTTCGGCGTCTATCTCGACGACACAGGGCCCGAACAGGGTCCGCTGACCGCGATCCCCGGCACTCACCGCGGGACGATCTTCGACCAGTTCGACGACGATGGTCGGTGGACTGGGGCACTCACCGCGCGGGACACCGCCACGCTGCCGGCCGGCACGGCGGTGGACATGTGCGGGCCCGCAGGCACCGTGGTGCTGCTCCACTGCCGCGTCGTGCACGGCTCGGCGGCGAACTACTCGGCGCGGATGCGCCCGCTCCTGCTGAACGTGTACGCGGCTGCCGACGCGCTGCCGATGACGCCCCTCCCCGCACCCACGATGCGGACGGGCTTGCTCGTCCGCGGCCAGGAGCCGACGCACGTCCACATGGAGCCGTACCCGGCGAAGCTACCGCCCCGTTGGGATCAGGTGGGGTATCGGTCGATCTTCGCGGCGCAGGGCGCGGCGGCGAAGGCGGCGTACGCCGATTAGTCCCTCCACGACCCGTCTGGCTAGCCGGAGAGCATTTCTCGTCAGCGTCGCCGCCCTCGTCTCGCCGCTCGACGCTCTGGCGCAGCAGCGGAATGCGGTGCCTCGCGTGGGCGTCCTCGCTCAGGACATCCAACCCGGCCTGCTGGAGACGCTGCGGGATGAGCTCCAGCGGCTGGGGTACGCCGAGGGCAAGGGCGTCGTCACCGACGTCCGGAACGCCGAAGGCAGAAACGATCGTCTCTCACCGCTGGTCGCCGATCTCCTGCGCCTCAATGTCGACGTCATCGTGGCCGTGAACACGCCCGCCGCCAGGGCGGCCCAGAACGCCACGAAGACCGTCCCGATCGTCATCATGCGGGTCGCCGATCCCGTGAAGTCGGGCCTCGTCCGCAGCCTTGCCCATCCCGGCGCAAACGTGACTGGAGTGAGCTTCATGCCGGACGTCCTCGGCGCCAAAGCGATCGAGGCACTGTCTCAGACGATTCCTGCGCTGTCTCGCGTCGCGGCATTCTACAAAGCCGACAATCCGGGCGCGCTCCTCGTGGTGACCGAGACGGAGCGTCGAAGCGCCGAGCTGCTGCGAGTCCGATTCGACCGCCTTCCCATCCGGGATCCGAGCGATTTCCCTGACGCGTTTGCAGCGGCCGCCCGCGCCGGCGCTCAGGCGGCGTTCGTCATGGACGACGGCGCGATGACCAACATGCGCGGGCCATTCCTGAAGCACGCGTCACAGCGCTCGCTGCCCGTTGCTTCGATCTACCGGGATTTTGCCGAGGCCGGCGGCCTGTTCGCTTACGGGCCCAACCTCGACCACGTGTACCGGCGCGCGGCTCACTACGTTGCTCGCGTCCTCGGCGGGACCAAACCGAGTGAACTGCCGGTGGAGCAGGCGGACACCATTCATTTCGTCATCAACCTGAAGACCGCCAAGACACTCGGGCTCACGATCCCGCCCTTTCTTCTGTGGCGGGCAAACCAGTTGATCGAATGAGTCGCCGACCGATCCCAGCATCAATGGAGGAGCCACCCGCGCGGGCGATCGCAGACAGTAGACGGCGCTAACCCGCGAGCGCGGGCGCCACCTCGCGGGCGATCATCTCGAGCGACGAGCGCGCCTCGCGCGGCTCGCTCGTCGTCGCCGAGATGATCAAGGTCTCGACGCCGAGGCTCGCGTAGGCCTTCGCGTTCTCGATGATCTCGGCCGGCTTCGTGCCGAGCGCGTGACGGCCGGCTCGCGCGGCAGCCAGCGACATCGCGATCGAGATCGGGATCGTCGCGGCGTCCCGGCCCGCGGCACGCGCCTCCTCGCGGAGCGAGGCGATCCCCTGCCCCAGCGCTTCTGGGGCCATCCCGAGCGGCTGCCAGCCGTCGCCGAGTCGCACCGCGCGGCGGATGGCCGGGCGGCTGACGCCGCCGATCACGATCGGAATCGGCTTCTGCTTCGGCTTGGGCGAGAACTTCATCCCGTCGAACTTGGAGTACTTGCCGTCGAACTTCGGATCGTCCTGCGCCCATAGCGTGCGCATGACGGCGATCGCCTCATCGGTGAAGGCGCCGCGCTCCGCGTACGGGCCGCCCATCGCGCGCATCTCCTTTTCGATGAGTCCGACACCCACGCCCATGATCAGCCGGCCCCCGCTCAGCACGTCGAGCGTCGCGGCCGCCTTCGCGAGCCGCACCGGATTGTGGTACGGCAGCACGAGCACGGACGTGCCGAGGCGAACGCGCCGCGTCCGCGCCGCGACGAAGGTCAACAGGGTCAGCGGCTCGTAGTACGGCCGGCCGCCGATGCGATCGAACACGTGGCCCACGTTGAAGACGTGGTCGTGCACCCAGACCGAGTCCATGCCGAGCTCCTCGGCCTGCACCGCGAGATCGACGAGCGGCTGTGGGTCGTCGAACCCCCAGTTGTTGAGCAGCGAGAACCCGAGCTTCATCGTTGCGCCTCAGGCCTTCAGGCCGAGCCCGCCGGGATCTCGGCGCCCCACGGCTCCATCGCCGGCCGCAGCGGCGTGAACTCTTTGACGCGCCCGGCGGCCGCGGTCAGGATCTGGTCGATCTTGGCGCGCTCGGCCGCAGTCAGGTCGAGCTCGGTGCCGGCGTCGTTCGCGTCCACTTCGGCGGGCGTGCGCGCGCCGACCAGCGCGGTGCTGACCACGGGATTGCCGAGCACCCAGGCCAGCGCGATCTGGCTCAGCGGCACGCCGCGCGGCTGGGCGATCTCGCGCTTGAGCCGGTCGACCACCGCGACGTTCTTCTTCAGATTCTCGCCGCGGAAGATCGGCTGGCCGAAGGCCACGCCGCCGCCGCGCCAGTCCTTTGACGGGTCGCCGAAATTCGTCTCGGCGGAAAACGCGCCGGTCAGCAGGCCGTGGCCGAGCGAGCCGTAGCCCATGACGCCGATGCCGTGCTCGAGGCACGCCGGAAACGTCTCGTGCTCCTGGCGCCGGTCGAGCATGTGATAGCCCACCTGCGAGACGTCGATCCGCCGCGTGCGCATGCACTCGGCCATCATCGCGCCCGTGAAGTTCGACACGCCCACGAAGCGGACGCGCCCGGAGGTAACGACTTCTTCGAGCGCACGCATCGTCTCGTCGGACGGCGTGTTCGCGTCCGGCCAATGCACGAGCAGCACATCGACCCAGTCCGTGCGCAGGCGCTTCAGGCTCAGGTCGATCTCGCGCATGATGTTGGCGCGGCTGGCGTCGCGGAGCGGCCCGAGCACGCCGGGCGGCGGCGGCTTCACGCCGCACTTGGTCACGAGGACCACGTCGCGCCGGGTCTTCTCGAGGGCGCGGGCCACGACCTCTTCGGAGTGGCCGCCGCCGTAGGCCGGCGCGGTGTCCACGAGGTTCACGCCTCGATCCAGCGCCCGGTGAATGGCCTTGATGGCCTCGTCGTCCTCGATCGCGCCGTAGCGGTCGCCCGCCATCGGCCAGCAGCCGAAACCCAGCACGGACACCTGGAGCCCAGTCCGACCGAACGCACGAAAACGCATGGTTATCCTCGCGGTGTTGCGGAGAGATAAACGCGGGCCACGCGCGGCCCGACCGTCGTCGCCACGTGATGCAGCCCCAGGCCGTGGCGCGAAGCCACCTCAGCCTGAGTGATCTCCCGATCGCCCTGGCGGCCGATGATCACGACTTCGTCGCCGACAACCGCATCCGGAACGCCCGTGAGGTCGATCCGCGTGTGCTCGAGCGACGGCGAGCTCACGATGGGCACCTCGCGGCCGCGCACGAGCACGCGCCCGGCGTTGAGCCACAGCATGCCGTCCGCCGAGCCGATCGGGATCACGCCCAGGCGCATCGGCGCGGTCACCGGGAACGGCGCCCGCTCGGCGAACCGCTCGCGCGGCGTCAGCTCCTTTAGCGAGACGACGTGGCTCTTCAGCGCGCGGAACACCGGCCGCAGCGGAACCGGCGGCTTCTCGCCCGGCATGACGATGCCGTAGCACGCCCGGCCGGGGTCGACCGCGTTCAGATAGGTGTGCGGAAAGCGCAAAACGAACGGCGTCGCCGCGAAGAGCCGGATGGGCACGCGAACGCCCTGCGCCTCCAGCTCGTCGACGACGCTCGTGAACCGACTGAGCTGCCAATCTGGATACGACGTGTCCTCGCCGCCGGTCGCGTGCGGATGCGCGCAGACGCCGCCCAGACGCAGGTGCGGCAGATCGAGCATCGCGCGGATCGTCTTCACCGCTTGCTCGGCCGGCACGCCCAGGCGCTCGAGCCCCACGTCGATCTTGACGAAGATGTCGCAGGGCTCGGTCGCCGCCTCGGAGTACGCTCGCGCTGAGTCCAGATCGACGAGCGTTGGGACCAGCTTGTGAGCCAGCGCATCGGCGGCGGCGATTGGGAGCGAGTTGGGATAGACCAGAATGGGCGTGCTGATCCCGCGCTGGCGCAAGCGAATCGCCTCAGCGAGATCAGCCACGCCCAGCCAATCCGCACCGTTCTTCGCGAACACGGCACCCATCTCGGCGGCGCCGAACCCGTAACCGCCTGCCTTGATGACCGCGAACACCTTGCGCTCGGGGCCGACCATCTTGCGAATGGCGCGCACGTTGTGCGCGGCCGCGTCCAGGTCGATCTCGAGCAGGGTCGGGCGCGCCGGCAGACTGCTCATGCTGCAACTACGCGGTAGCCGCCTTCAGATCGTCGAGCTGCTTGCGGGCGCCGGCGATCATCGATGCCAGATCCGACGTCAGCATCACCATGTCGAAGCCGCGCTTCACCGCCCCGGCCGCGAACGCAGCGCTGGCGCAGTGCATGACCGCCTTGATGCCGTGCTTGTGCGCCGCATCGCGGATCTTGTCGCACGTGGCGATGTGCACCGGGTCGGGATTGTCGCCGCGCGGCGCCATGCCAAGCGCGAACGAGAGATCCGCCGGCCCGATGTAGACGGCGTCGAGCCCGGGGGTGGCGCAGATCTTGTCGAGGTTAGCGAGGCCTTCCTTCGTCTCGATCATGGCCATGATGACGATCTCGTCGTTGGCCTTCGCGAGGTAG
>DATEMW010000248.1:0-3689 GCA_035275385.1 Candidatus Methylomirabilota bacterium
CACGCAAGTGAGGCGCCGGCGGCCGCCGACGGCACCACGCACATCGCGGCCATCGACCGTGAGGGCAACATGATCTGTCTCACGCCGAGCGGCGGCGTCTTCAGAAAGTCGGCGTTCTCGCCCGAGCTCGGCTGCACGCTCAGCACGCGCAGCGAGATGTTCGTGCTCGAGGACGACCATCCCAACGGGCTCAGAGCGGGCAAGCGGCCGCGGACGACGCTCGTGAGCTACCTGATCTGCGAAGGTGGTGTGCCGACCACGACCGTCGGCTGTCCCGGCGGCGACGACCAGAGCCAGGCCGATCTCCAGCTCGTCCTGAACTTGCTGGTCTTCGGCATGAACCCGCAGCAAGCCGTCGAGGCGCCGCGCTTCTCGACGCAGACCCTCGTCAATTCCTTCTGGCCGCGCGCGTACAAGCCGGGCCAGCTGAACGTCGAGCCCGGCATCCCGGAACGGACGCGCGCCGAGCTCCGAGCGCTCGGCCACGAGATCATCGAAGCCGGCGCGTGCGGTATCGGCGCGGTCGTCACGCGCCGCGATCCGCAGACCGGTGTGCTGGCGGCCGGCGCCGATCCTCGCCGCCCGACGTACGCGCTGGCCTGGTAGCGGCAGGGGGGAACGATGAGCATCGCCGCCAGACCGCCGTTTCGCGCAGACCACGTGGGCAGCCTGCTGCGCCCGCCCGAGCTCAGGGACGCGCGCGCCCGTGCCGCGCGGGGTGAGATCGATCGCGCCGCGCTGCGCGCCGACGAGGACCAGGCGATCCGCGGCGCTGTCGCGCTGCAGGAATCGGTCGGGCTTCAATCGATCACCGACGGCGAGTTCCGGCGCGACTGGTGGCACATCGATTTCCTGCGCGGCTTCGACGGCGTGGAGACCTCGACGCAGAGCTTCGGCGTCAATTTCGTCGGCGCCGACGAGCAGCCGCCGCTCATGAAGGTGACCGGCAAGATCCGTCGCACGCGGCCGAGCATGCTCGATCACTTCACGTTCTTGAAATCGGCCACCACGCGCACGGCCAAATTTTGCCTGCCGTCGCCCGTCATGCTCCACGCCCGCGGCGACCGGCCGACGCTCAAGGCCACCTATCCGGATCTCGACGAGTTCTGGGCGGATCTGACCCGAGCCTATCGCGAGGAGCTTGGCGCGCTGTGCCAGGCGGGCTGCACGTATCTGCAAATCGACGACACCACGGTCGCCATGATGTGCGACCCGAAGGTGCGCGAGCAGGTGACGAAGCTCGGTGACGACCCGGCGCGGCTACCCGGGCTCTACGCGGACCAGGTGAACGCCGCTATCCGCGACCTGCCCCGCGACGTCACCGTCGCGATCCACACGTGCCGCGGCAACTTCAAGAGCACGTGGATGGCGAGCGGCGGCTACGATCCCGTCGCCGAGACCGTTTTCACCCGCCTCAACGTGCACGCGTTCTTTCTGGAGTACGACAGCGATCGCGCTGGCGGCTTCGAGCCGCTCAGATTCGTGCCCAAGGGCAAGAAGGTCGTCCTGGGCCTGATCAGCTCCAAGGTGCCGGCGCTCGAGTCGAAGGACGACCTGAAGCGCCGCATCGAGGCGGCCGCGAAGTACGTCCCGCTCGAGAACCTCTGCCTGAGCCCGCAGTGCGGCTTCTCGAGCACGCACCACGGCAACAAGGTCACCGTCGACGATCAGAAGCGCAAGCTGGGCCTGGCCCTGGAGGTCGCGCGCGACGTCTGGGGCGGGTAGGGCACGACCGTGTAGCCGCGCAACGATTGCGGCGCGCCCGCCAGCGTTGCGGACCCGCCGCGCATCGAGCTCTGACTACTCGATTACCTGGTCGGCCCGCATCAGGAGGGACTGCGGAATCGTCAGGCCGAGCGCCTTTGCGGTCTTGAGATTGATCACCAGCTCGAACTTGGTGGGCTGCTCGACAGGCAAATCGCTGGGCCTCGTGCCCGTGAGGATCTTGTCGACGTGGGCCGCAGCGCGTTTCACGAGAACATCGAGATCGGGCCCGTAGCTCAGGAAGCCTCCCATGTGCACCCACGGTCCCCATCCCGTCACGAGGGGCATCCGCTGCTTGCTCACGAACTCGAGGATCCGGGAACGGCTGAGGTTCATGAATCGCGACGAGACGACCATTAACGCCTCGGCCCGTGCGCGAGTCGCCGATCGAAAAGCTTCGTCGAATTCTTCGGGCCGCCTGACTTCGAGCGATTGAACGTGGACGCCGAGGCGCCGCGCGGCCGTCTCGATGTCGCGATACTCGCCGTCGGGATGATCGGGGTTCCAGAGCACCGCGACGCGCGTCAGGGAGGGGACCGCTTCCTTCAGGAACTGCAGCCGTTTGCCAGCCGTCTCCGAAGAAACGAACGCGACGCCGGTCAGATTGGCGCCGGGTCGTGCGAAGCTAGCGACCACCCCGGCCTGCACGGGGTCCTGACTGGTCAGCATGACGATCGGAATCGTGCTCGTCGCCTGTCTGACGAAGGGCACCATGTCGCCGCCGAGAACCACGATCACGTCAGGCTTCAGCGACGCGACCTGGAGCGCCAACTCGCGGCCTCGCTCAGGGCGGCCCTCGGCAGAGCGGTACTCGAGCACCAGGTTCCGGCCTTCGACGTATCCGAGATCGCGAAGACCCGCGACGAACGCGGCCAGGTTGGGATCGCTGGCGGGCGTCCCGAACAGAAGGACGGCGAGCCGCGCGACTTTGCCTGGCTGCTGCGCCTCCGTAGCGGGGGACCCGAGCACGAGGCCGAAAGTGAGAAGAAGCCCGATCAGCCGCATGTGCACCTCGGCGGGGACATCTGCCGCGAGTCTAGCCGAACGCGAGCGCGCGACATCGGCCCAGCTACCTGAACGCGGGCAGGACCTCCCGCGCGAACCGCTCCATCGACTTCATCACGCGCGCGTGCTCGAGATCGCCGAACCAGAAGCTGCAGTTGAAGTGCGTGATGCCGACCATCGCTTCGACGCGCTTGATCTGGCGGATCACCGTGTCCGGCGTGCCGATGATCAGGAAGCGATCGAGCAGATCGTCGGTGTCGGGCTCTTTCGGCGCCGGCACCGGAATCGCGCGGCCCTGCTCGACGCGCTCGTACTGATTGCGCAGCGAGAGCGTCACGCGCATGTTCCAGCGCGCTTCCTCGGCCGCGGCGCGGGCGTCGGCCTCGCTATCGGCCACGTAGACCGCGCGCTGGACGCCGACCCGCAGCGGCTGGGACGGCTTGAACTCGCCGACCAACCGGTCGAACAGCCGCCGGAACTCCGCCATGCGCTCGATGGGGACGCCGAAGCCGCCGGTGAGCACGTTGAAGCCGCGGCGCACGGCTGCCTCGACCGACTCCGGGCTCTGCGCCGTGATCCAGATCGGCGGGCGCGGCTTCTGCAGCGTCTGCGGGAACACCATCGTCTCCGGGATCTTGAAGAGCTTGCCCTCGTAGCTGAACGGCCGGCCTTCGAAGCTCTTCAAGAGAATATCGATCGACTCTTCCCAGCGCGCGCGGCCGCTCTCGAGCTCGAGCCCGAAGCGCTCGAACTCGTACGGCTGATAGCCGCGCCCCAGGCCGACGTCGAGCCGGCCGCCGGCCAAAAGGTCCAGGGTCGCGATCTCCTCGGCGATCACCAGCGGATGGTGGAGCGGCACGACGATGACGGCAGTCCCGACGCGGATGCGCGTGGTCTTCGCCGCGATGTACGTCGCCAGC
>DATEMW010000249.1:0-8708 GCA_035275385.1 Candidatus Methylomirabilota bacterium
AATACGATCGAAGCACCCGGCCACCGACGGCGACAGCTGATCCTTGCGGATCCGCTCGGTCGGCGTCAGCGGGAACTCGTCGATCAGCTCGAAGTAGCGCGGAATCTGGAAGTAGGCCAGGTGGCTCTCGCACCAGCGAACGAGATCCATCGGGTCGAGCCGCTTGCCGGCGACCGGCTTCACGAACACCTTGATGTCCTCGTCTCCCACGTCCGAGGGTACGCCGATCGCGGCGCACGCCTCGACATCGGCGTGCATCCCGAGCACCTGCTCGATCTCCCACGCCGAGACGTTCTCGCCACGCCGCCGCAGCCGATCGCGGCGGCGGCCGGCGAAATAGAAGAATCCGTCCGCGTCGCGCGTGCCGAAGTCGCCGGTGTGGAGCCAGCCGTCGCGCAGGGCGTCCGCCGTGCGCTCCGGGTCTTTCAGATATCCCCTCATGAAGAGTCCCGGCTCACGCTCGCGGACGAGAATCTCGCCCGCTTCGGTCTTCACCTCGAAATGGGGCACCGGCCGGCCGATCGAGCCCAGGCGCCGCTCGAGGTTGATCGTGGTGAAGCTCGCGGCTTCGGTCATCCCGTAGCACTCGTGGATGCGCACGCCGAAACGCTGCTCGAACGCTTCCCATAGGTGCGCGGGCGCGCCGCCGCCCCAGGCGACCCGCACGGTGTGTTCGCGATCATCGGGCCTCGGAGGTTGCTTGAGGAGGATTCCGAGCACCCCGCCGAGATAGTGCATCTGGGTCGCGCGATAGCGGCGCGCCTGGTCCCAGAAGCTGGAGGCGCTGAAGCGCTCGAGCAGGGCCATCGGCACCCCGTGCTGCAGACACGTGACGATCACCTGGCTACCGCCGATGTGATAGAGCGGCTCCCAGGTCAGCATCACGTCGCCGGCACGCACATCCGCGAGCTGGCCGGCCACGTGCCCCGCCAGCAAGTACGGCTTCTCGCCGAGCATCACGCCCTTCGGCGGTCCGGTCGTGCCCGACGTGTAGGTGATCGACACGACGCGATCGGGATCAGTTGCGCTTGGTGTTGATTGCGGCGTGCCGGCCGCCACGAGGTCGTCGAGGGTAGTGGAGCGCGCCGGGCCCGAGGCCACAGCTGTGCCCCGCCAGACCAGAAGCTCGACCGACGTCTTGGCCAGCACCTGTCGCAGCTCAGGAGCGAACCGCTCATCGGCCACGACGGCGCGCGCCTCGGAGTGCGCCAGGACGTACTCGAGGCCGAGCCCTCGGAGATGGATGTTGACGGGAATCTGCGTTGCGCCGACCTCGGCGAGGGCCAGGAACACCATCGGGTGATCGGGATGATTCGCGAGCATGACCGCGACGCGGTCGCCGGGCCGCACACCGAGGGCGGCGAAGCCACTGGCCAGGCGGCGCACGCGCTGAGCGAGGTCGCCGAACGAGACGGTGGAGCCGGCGAAGAAGCAGAACGGCTTCGCCGCGTCGTCGCGCGCGCGGCGCTCGAGGAGCTCGGAGAGCGTTTCCATCCGGAGTACGGTAGCAGACGCTTGCGGTTTGGTGGCCTTGACGTATCGAATTTTGTACGTTGACAGCTTCCGGCGGGATGTTCGCCAAAAGTCAGCGGACGTCGCGAAATATCGCGCCAGCGCAACGCCGCGCCATGCAGCGCGGCGCGGCGGGTGCCTTCTCCCAAAATCACACCACGCACTGGGATCGCTGCACCACCTGTCCGCAGGGCGCCTCTGAAGCCGGGGTGTACGGTCGCTTTCACGGAAAGGGGAGCGACCATGAACGATTGCACGCCCGATCGTGTGGACTACGCAGCGCTCGATCGCCTCGGTGACGAGATCGCGGAGCTCTCAGCGCATCTCGAAGCGGCGACTGCGCGTTTGCTCGAGCTCATCCGCGACTTCGACGAGCGCGGCGGCTGGAACAACGGGTTCAGCTCGTGCGCCGCGTGGCTGAGCTGGCGCGTGGGGCTCGATCTCGTCGCAGCCCGGGAGCGCGTGCGCGTCGCGCGAGCCCTGCCGGCCCTGCCGCGCCTGGCCCAGGCGCTGGCGCGCGGCGAGCTCTCGTACGCCAAGGTACGCGCGCTGACGCGTGTCGCCACGCCGGAGACCGAGGAAAGGTTGCTCGCGATCGGCCGCGCCGGCACCGCGTGGCACGTCGAGCGGATCGTCCGAGGCTGGCGTCGTATCGACCGAAGCGCAGAGATGCGCGAGACCGCCCTGCGCCACAGCCGCAGGACGCTGCGGGTGTATCAAGCCGAAGACGGCATGGTCGTCGTGCGGGGGCGGCTCACGCCAGAGGCGGGCGCAGTGCTGATGCAAGCGCTGGCCGCTGCCCACGAGACGTTATACCAGCGGCGGCACCGAACGTTCGTGAGCGACGTTTCCGCGGAAACGCGATGGGAGCAACAACCGCCATCTTTCGAGCAGCAGCAAGCGGACGCGCTGACCCTGCTGGCCGAAGCGGCGCTCCATCACGGAATCGATCCGGGCACCGCCGGGGAGCGCTACCAGATCGTGGTCCATGTCGATGCTCCGGTGCTGGCGGATGCCGATGCGCCCGGCCAATCCGTCGTCGAAGACGGCGCCCGCGTTTCCGCGGAAACGTCACAGCGGCTGGCGTGCGACGCGAGCCGGGTCGTGATGCAGCACGCCCGGGACGGCCGCGTGGTGGAGGTCGCGGCGCGAAGCCGCACGATTCCGCCGTCTCTACATCGAGCGCTGCGGTACCGCGACCGCGGCTGTCGGTTCCCGGGCTGCGTGGTGCGGTTCGGCGAAGGGCATCATATTCGTCACTGGGCTCAGGGCGGCCCCACGAAACTGTCGAATCTCACGCTGTTATGCCGCCGGCATCATCGTTCGGTCCACGAGGAGGGTTATCAGGTCGAGCGCTTGCCGGACGGCGAGCTGCAGTTCCGACGCCCGAACGGCTGGATCCTGCCGGATGTGCCGCCGGCGCCGACCGTTGCAGAACAGCCCGTTGAGCTGTTGCGGGCGATGAACGATGCGGCGGGGCTCGAGCTGCACCCGCACACGGCCACACCGTTGCGGCAGGGCGAGCGCCTCGACGTCGCCTACGCGATCGACGTGTTGCATCCGATGGCAACTCGCTCCGACGTCGACTGCTAGCGCAGTGCGACGCGTGCTAGAGTCGGCGCTCACGCATCTCACGGAGGTCCCGCATGTACGCGAATATCGTTTGGGAGCGAACCGGCAACGTCGTCGTCATCACGCTGGACCGCCCGCGCGTGCTGAACGCGCTCAACCGGGCGCTCAAGCGCGAGCTGTCCGACGCGCTGACGAAGATCAAGACGGACGAGACGATTCGGGCGGTCGTCATCACCGGGACCGGCGATCAGGCGTTCAGCGCGGGGCAAGACCTGACCGAGGCGAAGGACATGAGCGGGCCCGAGGCCGAAGAGTGGGTGCGCGAGTTCGAGACGCTCTACGACCAGGTCAGGATGCTCGACGTTCCCGTGATCGCCGCCGTCAACGGCTGGGCGATGGGCGCCGGCTGCCAGCTGGCGCTGCTGGCCGACATTCGAATCTCGTCGGAGAACGCGCGCTACGGGATGCCCGAGATCCGTGACGGGATCCCGGCGGTGTTTGGCCTCGAGCTCCTCTGGAACACGATCGGGATGAGCCGCGGGCTCTACCTCGTCCTCACGGGCGATTCGCTCGACGCCAGGCAGGCGCAGGACGCCGGGCTGACGATCAAGGTGGTCCCGCGCCGGGATCTGATGACCGAGGCGATAGCGCTGGCGACGACGATGGCGCAATTCGCGCCGATCGCGATGAAGCAGAACAAGCAATATGCGCGGCGGCGGACGGAGTCGGACTTCCGGGCGTGCGCCCGGTTCTGCGAGAGCGCGCATCACGCGTCGTTCGCGGCCGGCGACGCCAAGCAGGGGATGGAGGCGTTCCTGACGAAGAAGCGGTGAGCTTCGACTAGCGCGACCACTCCTTCAGGCGCGCCTCGTCGATCTCGACGCCGAGCCCGGGGCCGTCGAGCGCCAGGATCGCGCCGTCGGCGTACTGCACGGGCTGGCGCGTCACGTCGCCCTTCAGCAGCAAGGGACCGAACAGCTCGCAGCCCCACGTGACCGGCGCCGCCGCGAGCGCTACTTGCAAGTAGGCGGCGGTGCCGAGGGACGTCTCGATCATGCAGCCGACGTAACAGCTCATCCCCGCCGCCTCGGCGATGCGGGCGATCGCCATCGTGTTCAGGATGCCGGCCGACTTCGTCAGCTTGAGCGCCAGAATGCTCACACCCCCGCGCCGTGCGATCGCGAGCGCGTCGTGAGTCGAGCAGCACGACTCGTCGGCCATCACCGGCACGGTCACGGCGCGCGCGATCTCGGCCATGCCGTCGCCGTCCCAGCGCGGGACCGGCTGCTCGACGAAGTCGAGTCGATAGGGCTCCAGCGCGCGAATGGCCTGGAGCGCCGTCGCGCGATCCCACCCCTGATTGGCGTCGACGCGCAGCGAGACCGAGGGGCCGACCGCCTCGCGCAGGCGGCGAACGCGCTCGACGTCGTGGGCAACCGGATGCGCGGCGGTCTTGATCTTGAAGATTCGGTGGCCCTTCGCCACCTTCTCGCGGGCCTCGGCCACCTCGGCGTCGGAGCTCTCGACCGCGAGCGACCAGGAGAGCGGCACGCTCTCGCGCACACGCCCGCCGAGCAGCCGATGTACCGGCACGCCGAGCGCGCGGCCGTTCAGGTCCCAGAGCGCCATCTCGACGGCCGCGCGGGCGAACGGGTTGCCCTGGACGCGCTTGGCCATCTCGCGGCTCAGCGCCTCGATCAGGGTCGCGTCGCGTCCGACGAGCCAGGGCGCGATGTAGCGCTCGATCGTCACGGCGACCGATTCCGACGACTCCTCACTCCACGTCGGCCCGCCCAGGCACGCGGCCTCGCCCCAGCCGACGAGCCCGTCGGCCGTCTCGAGGCGGACGAACGCGAAGTTGACGGCCTCGAGCGTGGTGAACGACATCTTGTGCGGGCGCTTCACGGGAATGTCGGCGAGGATCACGCGGACGTCGGCGATCTTCATCGGGCTACTCGGCGTCGACCTTGAGGCCACCGCCGGCCTGTGGACGGCCGAATCGTGCCGGATCGAACAGCGAGAGATCCATCGACGGCTTGCCGTCGAGCAGCCACTCCGCGACGTAGCGGCCGGTCGCGGGCGAGTGCTGGAAGCCGTGGCCGCCGAAGCCGACCGCCACGAAGAAACCCTCGACACGCGGCGCCCAGCCGATGATCGCGTGATCGTCCGGAGTGAGCGGCCTGAGCCCGGCCCAGCCGCCGGCGATGCGGGCGTCGCCGATGATCGGAAGACGCTGGATCGCCTTCTGCACGGCCTCCTCGACCTTGGCAGGATCCATCGGCACGTCGAAGTCCTCGCCGATGTCCTCGACGTCGCCGGGGCTCAGCAACACCTGCTCCATCTCTTTCCTGAAATAGAAGCCGCTCGTGACGTCGGTCGTCAGCGGCACGGGGCCCGGAATCGCCGGAAACGGCTCGGTGAAGAAGATGTGCCGGCGGCGCGGATGCACCGGGAGATCGACGCCCGCGAGCCGCGCCACGCGCGCGGCCGAGGGCCCGGCGGCGTTGATCACGAGCGGCGCCGACACGGTGCCGGTCGTCGTCCTCACGCCGCCGACGCGACCGTGCGCGACGTCGAGCGCCTCGACGCGAACGCCCTCGACGATCTTGACGCCGAGCTCGCGCGCGCGGCGGGCGAAGCCCGCGGTGACCTCGGCGGGGCCGGCGAGGCCGTCGCCAGGGCCCCACACCGCCGCGATCAGGTCGTCGACGCGCAGGGCCGGGACGAGCTTGCGCGCGTCGTCCGGCGTGACCACGCGCACGTCGGCGCCCAGGCGCGTCTGGAGCGCGATGCGCGGCTCGAACGCGCGCAGCTGTGACGCCTCCGAGAGCAAGAAGAGGTAGCCGATCTTCTTGTAGCCCGGATCGACGCCGAACTCTTCCTGGAAGCGTTCGAAAACCTTGATCGCCTCCAGCGAGAACCGGATCTCCGTCTCGGTCGGGAACTGGACGCGGATGCCGCCGGCCGCCTTGCTCGTCGTGCCCGAGCCGACGGTCTCGCGCTCGATTACGACGACGTCGCGAAGCCCGCGACGCGCCAGGTTGTAGGCGATGCTGCAGCCCACCACGCCGCCGCCGATCACGATCGCGCTCGCTGTTCTGGGTAGTTCCATGGGGCGTCGATTGTACATCGGACCAAAGTCCAGCTTTAGGCCGCGTCGGGCTCCGCTAACAATCGCGTCTCGCGATGGTGAGAATTCTTACCGTACTGTTCCCGCTCCTCTTGGCCGCCACAGCCGTCGCGCAGCCGGCAGGCGACTTGCCGATCACGAAAGTTGACCCGCTTGTCGTCAAGGTTGACGGCGGATCAGTGCGCGGCGCCGCCGTGGGCACGGTGATCAGCTGGAAGGGCATTCCCTACGCTGCGCCGCCTGTGGGCAATCTTCGCTGGCGCGTTCCGCAAGCCGTACAGTCCTGGATCGGCGTGAAGGAGACGCTCAAGTTCGGACCGGCGTGCTCGCAGACCGACAATGTGCCGAAGTCCGAGGATTGCCTCACTCTCAATGTCTGGCGGCCCGCGAATGCAGCGCGACCTCTTCCGGTGATGGTCTGGATGCACGGCGGCGCGATGGTGCACGGCGGCGCGTCGATCTATCCGTTCGACGCCATGGCGGCGAAGGGCGTGATGATCGTCAGCATGAATTTCCGGCTCGGCCGCTTTGGCTACTTCGCGCACCCGGCGCTGGGCGGCGAGTCGCCCGAGGACGTCCGGGGCAACTACGGCTTCATGGACCAGCTCGCCGCCCTGAGGTGGGTTCGGAGCAACATCGCCGGCTTCGGTGGTGACCCGGAACAGGTGACCATCTTCGGCGAATCGGCCGGCGGCGGCTCCGTGCTGGCGCACCTCGTCTCCCCGATGTCGCGCGGGCTCTTCCATCGCGCGATCTTGCAATCGCCCGGAACGCCCGGGGCGCGGGCCCGGGTGCTCCCGGCATCTGATCTGTCGACCGCCGAGAAGATCGCGGCTGATTGGGGCCGCTCCGTGGGCGTTACCGGCGACGGCGCAGCCGCACTCAAGCAGCTGCGATCGCTGCCGGTGGACAAGATTCTCGAGGGCGCCAGCAGTGCAGCGACACTGAAGGCGCTATCTGCCGAGACCACGCCGCCGGGGATGGCGATGTCGATCATCGACGGCCGCTTCCTGCCGGAGGCGCCGGAAGCCGCGTTGGCCGCCGGCCGACAGACCGTCGTTCCGGTCATCGTGGGCGCCAACGATCGCGAGCTCGCGATCGGCACGGCCGGCACCAAGCTCGAGCTGTTCTACGAGTTCGGCGCCGACGCGAAGCAAGCGCGCACGCTCTACGACCCGCAGGCCAATCAAACGCTGGAGGAGCTCCGGCAGCAGGTCTTCGCCGACCGGACGCTCGTGGAGCCGGCGCGTCATTTCGCGAACGAGATGTCGCGCACAGGCCAGACCGTGTGGCTGTACCGTTTCGCGTACGTGTCGCAGGCGCAACGCGGCCAGAACATGGGCGCGCTACATGCCTCCGAGATTCCGTTCACGATCAACGTCCCCGGCGCGCTCGTGGGGCAGAGCAAAGTGACTCCAACCGACCGAGCGATGGCAGACCTGATCAGCGACTACTGGGTGAGCTTCGCGCTGACCACGGATCCAAACGGCGGTGGGCGGCCGGTGTGGCCGCGGCACGATCGCATGGTCGATCGGCTCCTCCACTTCACCAATAGCGGCGTCATCGTTGGAACCGACCCGCTGAAGCGCCGGCTCGACCTCTGGGAGCGGGTATGGACGCGCGATCGCTGACGGTCAGCGAAGGCGCGCGATCAGCTCGCGGTCGGCCGGCGGGAACTCGAGCTCGGCGAGGCGCGCCGGCTCGACCCATTCCATCGCCTGCTGCTCGCGGGGCTCGATCGTTCCCGACTCGAAGCGGCAGCGATAGAAGTGCAGGACGACCGTCCGCTCGGGGTACGGCCAGCTGACCGTCTCGACCTTCTCGCCGACGCTGAACGTCGCCGAGAGCTCCTCGATCAGCTCGCGCCGCAGCGCCGCTTCGAGCGATTCGCCCGGCTCGCGCTTGCCGCCCGGGAATTCCCACATGCCCGCCAGGTGCGAGCCTTTGCGGCGGCGCGTGATCAGATAGCGGCCCTTTTCGTCCTGGATCAGCGCCGCCACGACCTCGACGACGTCAGGCAAGCCGGTAGGTCGCGCAGAAGCGCTTCATGGGGCAGGGCGCGCAGCGGGGCTTCCGCGCCGTGCACCACGTCGCGCCGAAGTCCATGAGCGCCTGATTGAAGTCGTAGCCGCGGCCGCGCGGGACGAGCGCTCCCGCCAGGTCCCAGAAGACCCGCTGGCCGCGCACGCGCGCGAGCCGCCGCGGTCCGAGAAACACGCGGCCGACCACGCGCCGCACGTTGGTGTCGAGCACCGCGGCGTCGCGTCCGTAGGCGAACGAGAGGATCGCGCCGGCGGTATAGCGGCCGATCCCGGGCATCCGCAAGAGCTCCTCCTCGCGATCGGGGAGGCGCCCGCCGTAGCGGGCGACGCTCTCGCACGCGATCGCGTGCAGGCGGATCGGGCGGATGTTGTAGCCGAGCGGGTACCAGAGACGGCGCACGGCGTCGACGGGCGCGGCGGCGAGCTTCTCGATGGTGGGGTAGTGGCGGAGG
>DATEMW010000250.1:0-2789 GCA_035275385.1 Candidatus Methylomirabilota bacterium
GGCGGCCACGTCGGCGAGCACAACCACGTCGGTCCGGGGATCCGGCTGATGACCCTCGGCGAGATGACGTACGTGCTGCCGAACCAGACGTTGATCTACAAGGCGGGCGACTTCTTCTTCGAGTCGGGAGATATCAACCACACGGTCTACAACAAGACGGACAAGCCGAATCAGCACCTGCTGTTCGAGATCCTTCCGGTCGATCTGAAGGGGCCGTCGCTGATGCCGGTGAAGAAGCCGTAGTCATCCGGCGCGCGCGCGGTCCAGGAGGCGCTCGCGGATCTTCCAGCCGATCAGGATGGAGCCCGCGATGAAGCGGGTTCCTCTGAGGAACGCGGCGAACTGCGTCGGGCCCGGCTCGCCGAGGACCGGGATGCGTCTGAGCTCGTAGGGATCGTCGCCGGCATTGAGGCCGCCGAGGTCGATCGTGAAGGCGACCTCGAAGCCGGCGCTCTGGACGGCGGCGGCCACCCGCGTGTTCCAGAGGCCGTCCGGGTAGCAGAACACGGTCACCGGGCGGCCGACCACGTCCTCCAGGATCCGCTTGGAGCCCGCGATCTCGCGCTCGAGGTCGTCGGGCGACAGGGTGGTCAGGTCAGGATGCGTGTGCGAGTGGCAGCCGATCGTGTGGCCGCGCGCGGCCAGCGCGGCGAGATCGCGCCCGCTGATCTCTGCGTCGTCGAGCCCGGCCGACAGCGGGAAGAAGGTCGCGGAGAGACGCATGGTCTCGAGCGTCGGCAGCGCGTTGTCGATCTGGGAGCGATAGCCGCCGTCGAACGTCAAGACGGCCGCGCGCGACGGGATCGGCCGCCCGCGGCGCACCCACGCGATGAGATCGTCCATCGCGAGCACCGAGTAGCCGCGCTCGACGAGGATCGACATCTGAGCGCGGAAGCGCTCGCGGCTCCTGACCTCGTGATGGCAGAGCACGAGCACCTCCGCGCCGGCGAAGGATACGCCCAGCTCGCGCAGGGCTCGCAGCGGGCGACTCATCCGAACCGATCAGCGTCGCGCCTCTGCCCGCCGCGGACGGATCGCCGTCTCGGCGAACAGCTCGAGCGAGCGGCACACCTGCGCGTGGGAGAGGCCGCCGAAGCTGCACACGAGCAGGAGCGTGTCGACGCCGATCGCCTCGAGGCCGGCAACTTTCTCGGCCACCTGATCCGGGGAGCCGATCAGCATGCCGCCGACGGCGTCCAGCTCATCGTAGGTCCGACCGCCCCACACGCGGCCGGTCAGCTCCTTGAGCCTCGCATCGGAAAACTCGGCCGGGAGCGGCGGCGCGGCCAGTGACGAGAGATACCAGAAGCCCTGCAGGGCCAGCGCGCCCTCGGCCCGCGCGGCGGCCGGCGTGTCGGCTACGTACGTCTCGCGGCACAGCAGCAAGCGCGGCCGATACGCGCCCGCGCCGGAGGGCTCGGTGCGCGCGGCGACGGCCGCCTTGTACTCCTCCACACAGCGTGCGACCACGTCGGTCGGCGTGAAATGCATCGCGACGGGCCAGCCGCGCGCGCCCACCCGCGCCGCCGATGCCGGGCGGCTCGCCACCATGTGCAGCGGCGGATGGGGCCGCTGGAAGGCGCGCGGCCTGAGACCGAGCTCCGGGAAGCGCCAGAATCGGCCCTCGTGCGCGGCCGTGTCCTCGCGCCAGAGCTTGAGGAGAATCTCGATTGCTTCTTCGGTCATCTCGGGCGCGTCGTCGAAGCTCAGGCCGAGCTTGGTGAACTCGCCGGGGCGCACGCCCTTGCCGATCCCGAAATCGAATCGGCCGCGGGCGAGATTGTCGAGGGTGGCCGCCTCGGCCGCCAGCCGCAGCGGATGATGGAACGGCAGGACGTTGACGTAGTTGCCGAAGCGCATCCGCGTCGTCCGCTGCAGCGCCGCCGCGATCATCAAGTTCGGGCTCGGCAGGAGCGAATAGTCCGTGAAGTGGTGCTCGGCGAACCAGCATTCGCCGAAGCCGAGCGCCTCGGCCAGCGCGATCTGGTCGAGCATCTCGGCGTACGCCTGATCGTGCGCGACGCCCCGGCCCTGGCAGTAGTAGAAGAGCCCGAAGTCCATCGTCAGCGTGCTCGCTTCGCCGGCTCGCGTCCCTGCAGGACCGCGCGCTCGTCCTTGAACGCGGCGCGAATCCAGTCGATCACGAGCCGGACGCGCGGCGCGGTCTTCAGATCGGGATGGACCAGGAGCCAGCAGTTGTCGCTGAGCTCGGTCAGCGGCGCCGTGAGCCGGACGAGCGTCGGGTCCGAGTCGCCGACGAAGCACGGCAGGATGCCGAGCCCGGTGCCGGCGCGAATCGCCTCGAGCTGGAGCGCGAACCGATTCGCCCGCACGCGCGGCCGGTGCTCACCGAGGTGGCCGATCAGGAAGGCCATCGACCGGAAATACTCGTGCGGCGCGTCGTAGGCAACCCACGGACACGAGCGCCAGCGCGCCTCGGTGCGCGTCGTCGGCTGCGCCGCGACCAGGCTCGCCGCGCCGTAGACCGCGGCCTCGATCGTCCCGAGCCCGACGCGGACGAGGTGGTTGCGCGCCGGCAGACCGTGACGGATCCAGAGATCCGCCTCGCGCCGGTCCAGATCCGGGTCGTTGTGGGTCTCGACCAGCTCGACCGTGAGGTCGGCGTGGCCGTCGCTCAGGCTTCCCAGGCGCGGAGCGAGGAAGCGCGCCGGCCATTCTCCGGCCGACACGCGTACGACACCTTTGCCGTCGTCGCCGAAGGCCATGCGGCGGCGATCGATGGCGGTGGCCGCTTCAGCCATGCTCTGCGCCATCGGCATCAGCTGCTG
>DATEMW010000251.1:0-8128 GCA_035275385.1 Candidatus Methylomirabilota bacterium
GTAGTGGGACCCCCTCGTCCCGCCCGCAGCGCGCAACGCTGCGAATCGGGCGAGTGGGTGACGGAGCGGTCGGGAGGCCCGGCACCCCCTCCCGCCCCACCACCCGCTCGGTGACCCTAATCCGCCTGGCGTCTGAGGAAAGCGGGAACTTCGAGATCGGCGCCGTCCCCGAGCGCCTCCTCGGCGGCCTCGCCACGCGGGTCAGCGAACTTGCGCCGCCAAGGCGCCACAGGAGCAGGCGCCGAAGAAGGAGCAGGACGCGAAGGCCGAGGCAGGTCGACGACTTTGCCGCCGAGGCCGACCGATTCCTTCTTGTCCGCGAAGCCAGTGGCGATGACGGTCATCCGCACCTCGTCGGAGAGCTGCGGATCGATGACGGCGCCGAAGATGATGTGCGCCTCCTCGTGCGCCGCCTCCTGCACGATGCGCGCGGCCTCTTCGACCTCGTGAATCGAGAGGTCGGCGCCGCCGGTGAAGTTGATCAGGATGCCGCGCGCGCCCTCGATCGACGTCTCGTCGAGCAGCGGGCTCGCCACGGCCTTCTGCGCGGCGTCGAGCGCGCGGTTCTCGCCCTTGCCGGTGCCGGTGCCCATCATCGCCAGGCCCATGCCCGACATGATCGTGCGCACGTCGGCGAAGTCGAGATTCACGAGGCCGGGGACCAGGATCAGGTCCGAGATGCCCTGCACCGCCTGCTGCAGCACCGAGTCAGCGACGCGGAACGCGGCGATCAGCGGCGTGCCGCGATCGACGACCGAGAGCAAGCGCTGGTTTGGGATCGTGATCAGCGTGTCGACGACGCCGCGCAGCGCCTCGAGCCCGGCCTCGGCCTGAAGCATGCGCTTTCGGCCCTCGAACGTGAACGGCTTGGTGACCACGGCCACCGTCAGGATGCCCAGATCCTTCGCGAGTGACGCGACGACCGGCGCCGCGCCGGTGCCGGTGCCGCCGCCGAGCCCGGCGGTGATGAAGACCATATCGCTGCCGGCCAGCAGACGCGTGATCTGATCCGGGTCTTCCTGCGCCGCGTTGCGGCCGACGTCCGGGTTCGAGCCGGCCCCCAGACCCCCGGTGAGCTTGGCGCCGAGCTGGATCTTGACCGGCGCCGGCGAGGCGCTGAGGGCCTGGACATCCGTGTTGCCCACGATGAACTCGACCCCCGTGAACTGCGCGGCCATCATGCGGCTCACCGCGTTGCCGCCGCCCCCGCCTAGCCCGATGACTTTGATTTTCGCGGCCTGCGTCGCCGGTTCGAGCTCGAAGAGCGGGCGCCGCGCACGATCCTTCTCCATCGATTCCTCCTCTGAGTGCTCGCCGGAGGTCCGCCTCCGGCCGCGTGAAGGGTCCACGTCTGTCGTGAACAGGTGCGGCTGCCGGCCGTCCCGACCGCGCCTAAAAAAGGTCACCGAGAAATCCCGTGACGAGTCGTGTGAGGCGCCCCACCGGGCCCGGCGGCCGAATGCCGTCACCGGACACGCGGGTGCGCGCGCCGTAGAGTGCCAGGCCCACACCGGTCGCGTAGATCGGACTCTCGATCACGTCCGCCATCCCGCCGACGCCGATCGGCACGCCGCGGCGCACGGGTTGATCGAAGATCCCCTCCGCAAGCTCGGGAACTCCCTCCATGATCGACGTGCCTCCCGTGACGACGACACCCGCCGTCGCCGCGTCCTGGAACCCGCCGCGGGCCAGCTCCCGCGCTACCAAGGTGAAGATCTCTTCGACGCGCGGCTGGATGATCTCCGACAGGAGCTGCCGCGAAAGCTGCCGCGGCTTGCGGCCGCCGACGGACGGCACGTCCACCGTCTCCTCGGCCGGCACCAGCGCGGTCAGCGCGCATCCGTAGCGCTTCTTGATGTCCTCGGCGTCCGCGGTCGGCGTGCGCAGCCCGATCGCGATGTCGTTGGTGATGTGGTCGCCGCCGAGCGGGAGCACGACCGTGTGCCAGACCGCGCCGTCGCGGACGAGCGCGACGTCGGTCGTGCCGCCGCCGATGTCGATCACGACGACGCCCAGCTCCTTCTCGTCGTCGAACAGCACGGCCTCCGCGGACGCGAGCGGCTCGAGGACGATGTCCTGCACGGCGAGGCCGGCGCGATTGACCGAGCGGACGACGTTCTGCACCGCGGTAACGGTGCCGGTAACGATGTGCACCTCGACCTCGAGCCGAACCCCCGCCATGCCGATCGGCTCGCGCACGCCGTCGCCGTCGTCGACCACGAAGCTCTGCGGCAAGACGTGGATGATCTCGCGGTCCTGCGGCAGGTTGATCGCCCGCGCGGCCTCGATCACGCGCTCGACGTCCGTCTCGCTCACCTCGTGGTTCTTGCCGGTGATCCCGACGACGCCGCGGCTGTTGACGCCTCGGATGTGGCCGCCGGCGATCCCGGCGAAGGCGCCCGAGATCTCGACGCCGGCCATCTGCTCGGCCTCGGCGACCGCGGCGCGGATGGCCTCGACCGTCGAGTCGATGTTGACGACGATCCCGCGCCTGAGCCCGCGCGAGGGCGCGGTGCCCACGCCGATGACGTTCAGGGCACCGCGCGCGGCCGGCTCGGTGATGATCGCGCAGACCTTGGTAGTGCCGACGTCGAGGCCGACCACCAGGTCGGGCGCCTTCGGCCGCTTCATCGGGCGCCTCGCTGGAAGACCACCTGGTCGCGGAACCTGAGGTCGACGGCTCGCACGTCCTGCGTCGCGATCTGCGCCAGGACGCCCTCGAGCCGCGTGAGCCGCTCGTCCCAGTCCTCGGTGCCCAGCCGCACCTCGACGCCGTCGACGGTGTAGAGCACGGGCCCCTCGCGGCGGCTCATGTCGATCTCGGAGATCTCGGCGGTGAGCCCGTTGCCGCTGCGCAGGAGCGCGCGGATCACGCCGATCGCCGCCCGCGCCTTCGGGCCGGGCGCCGTGCGCATCGAGGCGAGCTCCTCAGCCGAGAGCCCGCTGATCACGGGCATCGGCGGCGCCACTGCCTCGGGCGAGGCGCCGAGGAGCCGACCTTCCTCGTCCATCCAGTGCAGCCGGCCGCCGTGGACCAAGGTGAACGGGCGTCGCTCCTCGACGCTGATCACGACCCGGTTCGGCAGCTCGCGCACCACGTCGGCGCGGCGAACCTCCGGCAGCGACTCCACGCGTCCGGTGACGCCGATCGTGTCGAGCTTGAAGATGTTGGTGCCGCGCTGGATCGCCGCCGCGGCGAGGATCTGGTCGGGGGGCACGCGGGAAACGCCGCGCACCTCGACGCTCGCCACGCCAAAGCGCGGGGTCGTGAGCAGCCAGTGCAGGCCGGCGCCGCCGCCCGCCGTGATGAGCATCGTGGCCAGCACACCGATCACCAGTCGCCGCAGCCGCGCGCGGCGCGCGGGCCGTGGGCGCCGCGCCTTGCCGATGCGCTGACCGGCGACGAACGCCGAGCGCTCGCCCATGTCGGCGAGCGCCGAAGCGCGGTTTCTCGGCGAGACGAGGCCGCTCGGCATCTACTCCCCGATGATCCGGATCTCGTTCTCGAGCGTCACCGAGAAGTGCGACTGCACGCGCTCGCGCGTGAGGTCCATCAGCGCGAGGATGTCGGCGGCGGTCGCGCCGCCGCGGTTCACGATGAAGTTGGCGTGCTTGGAGGAGATCTCCGCGCCGTTGATGCGCTTGCCCTTGAGGCCGCACTTCTCGATCATCCGCGCGGCCACCTCGCCGGCCGGGTTCTTCCACACGCACCCGGCCGAGGCGAGCGCCAGCGGCTGCGTCGACTTCTTGACCTTGAGCCGCTGCTTCATCTCCTTCTGGATCTCCGCGAGCGGGCGGCGGTGCAGCCGGAGCCGGCAGCCGATCAGCACGGAGCCGACCGGTGCGTTGAAGTTGCGATACGTGAACGTGCCCGGCGCCGGCTTGAACTCGCCGAGCGAGCCGTCCGGGTGCAGGTAATACACGGCGCTGACGAAATCACCGATCCAGCCGTCTGCCGTCCCGGCGTTCATCGCGAGCGCTCCGCCGATGGTCGCGGGGATCCCGACGAGGCACTCGATGCCGCCCAGATTGAGCGCGGCCGCCTCGCGGATCAGCGCCGAGAGCGACACGCCCGCGCCGGCGATCGCCTCCTCGCCGTGGAACTCGGCGCGCCCCAGACAGCCTTCGAGGCGCAGCACGACGCCGCGCACCCCGCGGTCCTTGACCAGGAGGTTGTTGCCGCCGCCGATCACCGAGACCGGCAGCTGCTCGCGCTCGGCGAACATGAGCGCGTGGCGAATGTCGTCCACGTCCTGTGGCACGACGAAGATGTCGGCGGTGCCGCCGATGCGGAGCGAGGTATGGAAGCTCAGGGGCTCCTTGAACCGTACTTCGCCGCGAATCTCTCCTAGCATGTGGCCCTCCCAGTCAACGAGTCGCGTTCAGGCGCTTCAGCAGCTCCGGGCCGAGCTGGCTCACGTCGCCGGCGCCGAGCGTGATGACGAGATCGCCGCGACGCGCGACGTCCGCCAGGTGCTCGACGATGCGCGTGCGGTCGCTACCGAGATAAGTGACGTCGTGATGTCCGTGCGATCGGATTCCATCGGCCAGATCCCGGCCCGATACGCCGGGGATCGGCGCCTCGCCGGCCGCATAGACGTCCATCACGATCAGCACGTCGGCCAGGTTGAACGCCGTCAGGAACTCCTGGCGCAGGTGCTTGGTCCGGGTGAAGCGGTGCGGCTGAAATACCGTCACGACCCGGCAATCGAAGCCCGCCTTGGCAGCAGCCAGGGTCGCCCGGATCTCCGCGGGGTGATGCCCGTAATCGTCGACCACGGTGACGTCGCGGGCACGCCCCAGGACCTGAAACCGGCGCTGGACGCCGGAGAATCCGGCCAGCGCCCGCTGAATCGTCGCGAACGGGATCTCGAGGTCGAGACCGACGCCGATCGCGGCCAGCGCATTGAGCACGTTGTGACGCCCCGGGATCTGCAGCGTGAGCTCGCCGAGCAGGCGCTCGCGCTGGTAGACCTCGAAGCGGCTGGTCATGCCGGACAGCGAGAGCCGCCGCGCGACGAGGTCGGCGCCCGACTCCAGGCCGTACGAGACGATGCGCTTCTCGATCCGCGGGATCAAAAGCTGGATGTTGGGCTCGTCCAGGCACAGCACGACCGCGCCATAGAACGGCACCTTGTTGACGAACGCGACGAACGTGTCGCGGATCGCGTCGAGGCTTCCGTAGTGATCGAGGTGCTCGGCGTCGACGGTCGTGACGACCGCGATGGTGGGCGCGAGCTTCAGGAACGAGCCGTCCGATTCGTCGGCCTCGGCGACCAGGAATTCGCCCTGGCCCAGGCGCGCGTTCGAGCCGAGGCTCGACACCCGGCCGCCGACGACGATCGTCGGATCGAGCCGCCCTTCGGCCAGGACCGCGCCCACCATCGAGGTGGTCGTGGTCTTGCCGTGCGTGCCGGCGATCGCGATGCCGTACTTCAAGCGCATCAGCTCGGCCAGCATCTCGGCGCGGGGGATCGTCGGGATCTGATGCCGGCGCGCCTCCTGCACCTCGACGTTGTCCCGCGAGACCGCCGACGAGTAGACGACGACGTGCGCGCCTTCGACGTTCGACGCGTGATGGCCGATGAACACCTTCGCGCCGAGCTCGGCCAGGCGCTCGACCGCCTCACCCCGCTTCTGATCCGACCCGGTCACCCGGTAGCCCAGGTTCAGGAGGATCTCGGCGATGCCGGACATGCCGATGCCGCCGATCCCGACGAAGTGGATCTGCTGGTAGCGCTTAAACATGGGCCTGCTGGGAGATGTTCAGGAGCACTCCCGTCGACAGCATCGTGACCAGCAAGGCCGAGCCGCCGAATGAGATGAACGGCAGCGGCAGGCCCTTCGTCGGGAGGAGGCCCGTGACGACGCCCAGGTTCACGAGGACCTGCGTGGCGATCAGCACCGTGATCCCGAGCGCCAGGTAGCCGCCGAACGGGTCGGGCGCGCGCAGACCGATCCGAAGGCCGCGCCAGACCAGCACGACGAAGAGCGCGACGATGGTGAGCGCGCCGATCAGCCCGAGCTCCTCACCGATGATCGCGAAGATGAAGTCCGTGTGCGACTCCGGTAGATAGAAGAGCTTCTGGCGTGAGGCGCCGATGCCCTGTCCGAAGACGCCGCCGTTGCCGAACGCGAGCCACGACTGGATGATCTGAAAGCCGCTGCCCCGCGCGTCGGACCACGGATCGATGAAGGCGAAGATGCGGCGCAGCCGGTACGGCGCCATCCAGATCGCCACGACCAGCGGCGGCAGCGCCGCGAGCAGGACGAAGCTGAGGTGGCGGGCGTGGCCGCCGGCCAGGAAGAGCAGGGTGAACGTGAGCGCGATCAACGTCAGGCAGTTGCCGAGATCCGGCTGCGCCAGCACGAGCACGGCCAGGAGACCGGCGACCGTGAGCGGCGGCAGGAGCCCGCGCCGGAAGTCGGAGACCTCCTCACCTTTCTTCGCGAGAAACGCCGCGAGGTAGACGACGAGCGCGAGCTTGGCCAGCTCGGCGGGCTGGAACGAGACGGGCCCGAACCGGATCCAGCGCCGCGTGCCGTTGATCGCCTGGCCAAACGGCGGCACCAGCACCAGGACCAGCAGCACGGCCGCGAAGATCAGGAGCGGCACGGTGAGCCCCTCGAGGCGGCGGTAATCGAGGCGGATCGCCAGCCACATGCAGGCCGCGCCGAGCAGCGCCCAGAAGATCTGCTTCTTGAGAAAGAAGTAGGGGTCGTGGAAGCGGTCGGCCGCCACGATCGCGCTCGCCGAGTAGACCATCACCACGCCCGCCGAGAGCAGGACGACGGCCACACCGAAGAGCCAGAAGTCGGGCGCGAGCTTTCTGGGCATTAGTTGGAATAGGGGAGAGCGAGCGCCGCTCCTCCCCCATACCCCCCCACCGCTTCGAACCCGCTGTGTGGGCGGCTCATGAGTCCAGGCGCTCCACGATCTTTTTGAAGACTTCGCCCCGATGTTCGAAGTTGTCGAACATGTCGAACGAGGCGCAGGCCGGCGAGAGCAGCACGATGCTGCCGGGCGTCGCGAATCCGCGCGCGCGCTCGACGGCGTCCTGGAGCGACCGCGCGTAGGTCACCGCGACGCGCGCGTCGGTGAGCGCGGCGCCGATCTTCTCGGCGTCCTCGCCGATCAGCACCGCGTGAGCGACGCGGCCGCGGGCCGCGGCGGCCAGCGGCTTGAAGTCCTGCCCCTTGCCCTTGCCGCCCGCGATCAGCACGATCGGCTCCGCGAAGCTGTCGAGCGCCCGCAGGGTCGAATCGACGTTCGTGCCCTTGGAGTCGTTGTAGTACTTCACGCCCGCGAGGTCGCGGACCCACTCGATCCGGTGTGTGACGCCGCGGAAGCGGCCGATCGCCGTGCGGATCGCCTCCGGCGAGATGCCGGTCCACAAGGCGCACGCCGTCGCCGCCAGGACGTTCTCCACGTTGTGCTGCCCGCGCAGGAAGATCTCGGACAGCGGGCAGATCTCCTCGACGTGCCCGTTGAGCTTCGCCGCGATCCGGCCGGCGCGGACGAACACGCCGTGCGACAGCTCGCGCCGCCGGCTGAACCACACGATCGGCGCGCTCGTCCGCGACGCCAGCGCGGCCGTCGGCGGGTCGTCGGCGTTGAGCACGGCGCAATCGGCCGGCGTCTGGTTCGCGAAGATCCGGGCCTTGGCGTCCGCGTACGCCTCGAACGTCCCGTGCCGGTCCAGGTGGTCCGGCGTGAGGTTCAGCACCGCCGCGACCCGGGGCTGAAAAAGCTCCGTGGTCTCGAGCTGGAAGCTCGACACCTCGCACACGAGCAGGCCGTCGGCCGGGAACTCGAGCGCGTGCGCCGCCAACGGCGTGCCGATGTTGCCGGCGACCAGCACGGGGCGCGGCTGCAGCCCGAGGATCGCCCCGGTCAGCGCGGTAGTCGTCGTCTTGCCGTTCGTTCCGGTGATCGCGATCGTGTCCGCTTCGGTCGCCCGCCAGCCGAGCTCGAGCTCACCGATGATCGGCACCTGGCGCGCACGCACGGAAGCGAGCGCCGGCGTGTCGAGCGGCACGCCCGGGCTCACCACGACCAGGTCGGCGCCCGCGAGAGCCGCGGCCGACTCGCCCGGGCCGGTGACGAGCCGCACGCCGAGGTCCGCCA
>DATEMW010000252.1:0-3280 GCA_035275385.1 Candidatus Methylomirabilota bacterium
GATTGATCGACTCCACGATCGTCCGGATCTCGCGGACGATCAAGGGAGCCAGGCCGAACGACGGCTCGTCGAGCACCAGCATGGTCGGGCTCGACATCAGGGCGCGGCCGATCGTGAGCATCTGCTGCTCGCCGCCGCTCAAGGTGCCGGCGAGCTGGCGCCGGCGCTCGCCCAGGCGGGGGAACCGCTCGAGCACCTCGGCGAGCGTTCGCTCGATGGCCTCGCGATCCCGGCGGCGGTAAGCGCCCATGCGGAGATTGTCGAGCACCGTCATCTGGGGAAAGAGCCGCCGCCCCTCGGGCGCGTGGGAGAGGCCGAGGGTCACGATGCGGTGGGCGCGCCAGCGCGAGATGTCGACGCCGCGGAATACGACGCGGCCGCCGCTCGGCCGCACGAGGCCCGACAGCGCGCGCAGGGTCGAGGTCTTCCCGGCGCCGTTGGGGCCGATGATCGCGACAATCTCGCCCTCGTCGACCCTGACCGAGACGCCGTCGACGGCGGTGACGTTTCCGTAGCGCACGGAAAGGTCGGTCAGCTCAAGCACCCGGCTCCTCCGCGCCCAGGTAGGCCTCGATCACCGCCGGGTTCGCCTGGATCTCCCGCGGTGTCCCTTCGGCGATGCGCACGCCGTGGTCGAGCACGGTCACGGTGTCGCAGACCCCCATCACGGCTTTCATGTCGTGCTCGACCAGCAGCACGGTGAGGCCCTGCTCGCGCAGGCGACGCAAGACGGCGATCGTTTCACCCTTCTCTTGATCGGTCAGTCCGGCCAGCGGCTCGTCCAGGATCACCAGCTCGGCGCCGGTGGCGAGCGCCATCGCGAGGGCCAGCGCCTTCTGGTCGCGATGGGGGAGCTGCCCCGCGACCTGGCTCCCGACCGCGCCGAGCCCAAGCGACTCGAGGAGCGCACGCCCGCGCTCCCGCGCCTGCCGCTCGCGGTCGCGATAGGTGCCCGACCAGAAGAGCGTCGGCGCGAGTCCCGGCGCCGCCAGCAGGTGAGCGCCGACGAGGACGTTCTGGAGCACCGTGTACTCCCGGAACAGCGCGGTCGCCTGAAACGTCCGCGCGATGCCGCGCCGGCAGATCTCGGACGATCGGAGTCCGGAGATTCGCTCGTTCTTGAACCGGACCTCGCCCGACGTGACCGGGAGAACGCCGGTGATCAGGTTGAAGACCGTGCTCTTGCCGGCGCCGTTGGGACCGATGAGGCCGTGGATCGAGCCGGACACGACCGTCATCGAGAGGTCGGAGACGGCCAGCAGGCCGCCGAACCGCCGCGAGACCGCGCGCAGCTCAAGGAGCAACGCCGGCTCCCGCGGGCTCGGCCGCCCGTCCGCGCAGCTTTCTCAAGAGGCGCCGGGCGCCGCCCGGAAGCGCCACCAGACCCTCGGGCGCAAAGAGCATCGTCAGGATGAGGACGGCGCCGAATACGAGGATCTCGTAGTGGTGGAGCTCGCGCAGGAGCTCCGAGGCGACCGTCATGAGGATCGTGCCCACGACCGGTCCCCACACGCTGCCCGTGCCGCCGATGACGGTGAAGACGACCAGCAGCACCATCGGCTCCAGGCCGAAGTCGCTCGAGTGCAGGACCTGACGGTAGTGGGCGAAGAAGACCCCGGCAACCCCGGCGACGAAGCTCCCGACGACGAACGTCGTCAGCTTGAAGCGGAAGACGTTCACCCCGAGCGTCTCGACCACGAGATCGGCCTGACGGATCGCGCCGGCCGTGAGGCCGAAGCGCGAGTAGTCCAGACGCACCAGCGCCACCACGACCACGGCGCAGATCACGGCCATCAGCCAGTAGAGCGCGAGCTTACCGTTGAAGGTCATGCCGAGGAGCCGACCCGGCTTGGGAATGCCGACCAGCCCCGACGGGCCGCCGAACAGGTTCTCGAAGAAATTGTTGAAGAACAGGCGAACGACTTCGGAGAACGCGAACGTGATCAGGAAGTAGTACGGGCCGCTGACCCTGAGCGCGACGCTGCCGATGGGCACGGCCAGCAATGCGGCCGTGACGGCGCCGATCCAGAGCGTGGCCCAGAACGAAAATCCGAGCCGGGTCACCAGGAGGGCGGAGGTGTAGGCGCCGATCCCCATGAACGAGATGTGCGCCATGTTGATCTGGCCGGTGCTTACTTGGAGTCGAAAGCTCATCGTCAGGGTCAGATTCATCAAGATCGTGGTGGCGACGTCCAGGTAGTAGGAGTCGCGCGTCAACAGCGGCAGCACGATGACGGCCAGCGCGATCAGCACCATCCCGACCGCGGCCTGGCCGGCCGGAGATCGTCTAGGCTCCACCGACGAGCCCCCGCGGTCGCAAGAGCAGCACGACGATGACCATGACGAAGCCGAGCATGTTCACGGCGGCGCTTCCCATGAAGAGCGTACCGAGCCCCTCGAGGCCGCCGAGGAGCAGGCCGCCGAGCACCGCGCCGGGGAGGCTCCCCATGCCGCCGACGATGATGATGATGAACGCCTTGACGACCGGCAGTGCGCCCATCGCCGGGCTCACCGCGAAGACCGGCGCCAGGAGACCGCCGGCGCCTCCCGCCAGCGCGCAGCCGACGCCGAAGCCGAGCGCGGAGACCGCGTCGATGTTGACGCCCTGGAGCGCGGCGGCATCCGGGTCCTGGGCCACGGCCCGCATCGCGCGGCCCGGCCGGCTGAGCTGGAGGAACAGGTAGAGCGCGACGATGAGGACGATGGCCGAGATGCTCACGACCAGGCGCTCGACCGAGATGATCAACCCGAAGAACCGCACGATGCCCGAGAACGCGGACGGTACCGGCTTGTCGAGCACCCCGAACGCGAGCTGCGCGCCGGCCTGCATGACCCACAAAAGGCCGAGCGACACGATGAAGGCGTTGAGCGCCTTGCCGCGCAGATCGTGGAAGATCAGCCGCTCGGCGATCACGCCGGCGAGGCCGACGGTGAGGATGGCCAGCGCGAGCGTCGCGAAATAGTTCAGACCGAAGAGCGCGTAGACGTAATAAGTGACATAGCCCCCGAGCATGTAGAACTCGCCGTGAGCAAAGTTGATGATCTCGAGAATAGAGAAGATGAGCGTGAGCCCGAGGGCGACCAGCACATAGACCATCGCCAGCCCGAAGCCGTTCAGCAGCGCCTGGACAAGCAGTTCGATCGACACAGTGGGCCGCGGCCTCTAGCCCGGACTATTCATGAGCGGCTCGATCGAGACCGGGCGGGTGGCGCAGGGTCCGCCCAACCGGGCCGGCGTGAGTGGGACCCCCTCGTCCCGTCCGCGGCTCGAAGAGCCGCG
>DATEMW010000253.1:0-3149 GCA_035275385.1 Candidatus Methylomirabilota bacterium
CAAGGCCGATCTGGTCCTCTGGAAGGGCGCCTCGTGGGGCATGACGCCGCTCCGCGACCCGGTGAAGAACATCGTCTACAACGCCACACCCGAGGACATCGACCGCGTCTGGGTCAACGGCCGCCTCGTGCTCGAGGGCGGGCGCGTGCAGGGCGCCGACGAGCGCAAAATCTTCGCCGCGCTGCAGGCCGGCGGTGAGCGGATGTGGCCGCGAATGGCCCCGCACGACTGGGCGGGCCGCGACGCGGACGGGCTGTCGCCCCAGACTTATCCCGCGTGGTAGCAGGCGCTGAGAAGGGTCCATTTGCTTCGTTGGCGACCTCGGCCGCCGCCTCGCAAATGGGCCCTTCTCAGCGTCCTGCCGCTGAACCGATTTACTTCAGCTTCAGGTCCTCATACGGCCCCGAGTAGGCGTGGTTCGTTATGAGCGTCAGACCGGATTCGGCGACGCGCGGGCCGTGGCCGTTGATGAACGCGAGCTCCCAGATCGGCGCGATCATCGCCTTTTCGTGGATGAGCTGCTGGATCCGGTGCAGGACCACCTCGCGCTTCTTCGGATCCATCTCGCTCGCCTGCTCGCCGAGGAGTCCCTCGATGTCCGGATACGTCCCGTAGGTGAACGTGCCGCCGGCCGCGACGAACGCGTCGAGCCGCGTCGCGGCGTTGCCGAACGCGCCGCTCGCGGTCTGGATGATGTTCTTCAGCTTCTTCTGGCTGTTCTGCTGGATGAACGCGGCGCGCTCGAGCGGGCGCAGCTGCACGCGGATGCCGGCGCTCTGCAGATAGTTGACGACGCCCTCGCCGAGGTTCGAGTAGGACGAGTCACAGAAGTACTCGCCCCCGTCGAGCCCGTTGGGGTAGCCCGCCTCGGTCAGGAGCTGTTTGGCCTTCTTCGGATCGTAAACCGGCGTCGGCGCCGGCCAGTAGAACTCGAAGTTGTGCGGAATCATGCTGCCGGTGATCCGTGAGAAGCCGAGCGTCTCGGCTCGATTGATCGCGGGGCGATCGATCGCGTAGCTGGCGGCCAGCCGCACGCGCTTGTCGGCCCATGGGGATTTCGGATCCGTCCACTGCTCGGGGAAGACGAGCCAGAACGTGCCGGGCGGATAGTTCGGCTTGAGCGTGAGCCCCGGCGTGCGCTTGAGCTCCTCGGCGAGCGCGCCGCGGATCGAGTACGCGATGTCGGCCTCGCCGCGCTTGAGCATCGCCAGCCGCGTCGACTCGTCGGGAATCGACTTGAACACGAGCCGCTTCACGCTCGGGGTCTTCCGCCAGTACTGCTCGTTGGCCTCGAGCACGAGCTCGACGCCCGGCGTGAACGAGACGAACTTGTACGGGCCGGCGCCGATCGGCGCCCGCTTGAAGCCGTCGTCGCCGACCTTCTCGACGTACTTCTTGGGCACGATCCAGCCGGCGCCGGTGGCCATCGTGCCGTAGAACGTCATGAAGTCGGGCCACGGGTGCTTGAAGCGGAAGCGGACGCGCTGCGCGTCGAGCACGTCGATCGACGCAATCCGCGCCTTGTACGGGCCCGAGGCCGCGCCCCGATAGCGCTCCATCGAGAACTTCACGTCCTCGGCCGTCACCGGCTCGCCGTTGTGGAACTTCACGCCCCGCCGCAGCACGAAGTCGTAGCTGAGGCCGTCGGGCGACATCGACCACGATTCGGCGAGGCTCGGCGCCATCGGATTGCCCGGCATCGGCTTCACGAGCGCGTCGTGGAGCGCGTACAGCAGCATGAACGGCGTGATGATTCCCGTCGTCTCGGCCGGGTCGAACCAGCCGGGCGCCAGCGAGATGTGCACGGCCCACGTGAGCTGGCCCGCAGGCTCGGAGCGCGCCTTGGTGGGCAGGACCACTCCCATCAGGAGCACGGCAGCCAGGATCATGGCGGAGAGGGAAAGCCTGAGCGGAACCCGTTCGGTCATGAGGCGCCTCCTCTGGTTCACGAACTCGTTTTGGGAGCGAACCGAGCGAAACCGAGGACCGACCAACGGAACCCGAAGCGGGGCCGATTATCCGCACCAGCTGCGCGTTGTCAATCCGGGCTCTGCCGGGCTGCCCGGCGCGCGGAGACTACGCGGGGCTCGGATAGAGATGACAGGCGACGAGCCTTGCGCCCTGCGGCGCCAGCGCGGGCTCGTCGCTGCGGCAGCGGTCCATCACGTGGGGGCAGCGCGTGTGAAAGCGGCAGCCCGGCGGCGGAGCGAGCGGGCTCGGAATCTCGCCGCTCAGGATAATCTCCTCGCGCCGCTCGCCCGGATCGAGCGGCAGCGCCGCCGAGAACAGCGCCTGGGTGTACGGATGCTTTGGCGAGAGCGCCACCTCGGCGGCCGCGCCGAGCTCGACGATCTTGCCGAGGTACATGACGGCGATCGTGTGGCTCATGTGCGCCACGGCGGCCAGATCGTGAGCGATGAAGAGGTAAGCGACGCCGAGCCGCCGCTGCAGATCGCGCAGCAGATTCAGGATCTGCGCGCGGATCGAGACGTCGAGCGCCGAGACCGGCTCGTCGAGCACGACCAGCTTCGGTGAGAGCGCGAGCGCCCGCGCGATCGCGATGCGCTGCCGCTGGCCGCCCGAGAACTCGTGGGGAAAGAGCTCCGCGGCGCGCTCGGGCAGGCCGACCAGGTCGAGCAACTCGAGCACGCGGCGGCGGAGCGCCGACGACGCCGGCCGCTCGTTGATGACCAGCGGCTCGCCGACGATCGTGCCCACGCGCATGCGCGGATCGAGCGACGCGTACGGGTCCTGGAACACGGCCTGCACGGCCCGCCGATAGCGTGACAGCCCGCCGCGGTCGAGCCCCGACAGCGCCGCGCCCTCGAAGCGGATCGTGCCGCTGGTCGGCGGCTCGACGTTGAGGATCATTCGCGAGGTCGTCGTCTTGCCGCAGCCCGATTCGCCGACCAGGCCGAGCGTCTTGCCCGGCTCGATCGTGAACGAGACGGAATCGACCGCGCGCACGAGCCCGGCGTGGCGCCCGAGGACGCCGCGCCGCACCGGGAAGTGCTTGGTGAGCGCCTGCGCCTCGAGCAGCGCCGTGCTCATGCCGGGGCGTCGAGCCAGCACCGGCTCGCGTGCCCGGCGCCGAGCGTGAACTCGGGCGGCTCCTCGGTGCGGCAGCGCGCGAGCGCGTGCGCGCAGCG
>DATEMW010000254.1:0-4464 GCA_035275385.1 Candidatus Methylomirabilota bacterium
CGCGGCCACGACGTTGACGTTCGCGGGGAACGCGCGGCACGCCTCGGCGGCGCTGCCCTCGAAGATCAGCGTCTCCCTGGTGATCGCGTCGAGGTCGATCTTCTGCGACTCGATCCAGGGCGCGCCGGCCAGACCGCGCGGTGGCTTGCGCGTCTCCATCGTGACCGAGTCGATCCTACCGACCCGCGCGCCCTTGACACCGTCGAGGCCCGCGATCGCCGCGGACGGCACGTAGATGCGGCAGCGGTTGGCCGCGGCCAGGTCGATCCAGTCCTGGCGGCCGATCAGCCCGCCGCACGAGAGCACGACGAGATCCTTGCCGGCGGCGAGCGTCCTGGGCGCGATCTCTTCTCGAAGATGTGTCTGCGTGGAGGCCTCGATGACCAGATCGGACGCGCGGATGAGCTCGTCCAGTGAGAGAAACGGCGCCGGAGCGCCGAGGCTCTTCAGGAAGCGCTGGGCCTTTTCGCGGTCGCGCGCGGTGCCGCCCGCCAGGGAGAGGCCGGGAATGCCCTCGTCGAGGGCGCGACAGAGCTGCCGACCGATTGCGCCGAGGCCGACGACGCCGACCCGCATGATCGCGCATGGTATCATGCCGCCAGGCACTCGAATGACGGCAGCGCAGCGTCTGCGGCAGCCGCTCGAGCGGCTCTATCGCGAGTTCGACTACGCCACGCGGGTCGAGCTCGACGCCATCCGATTCCCCCTTCGCTACACCGCTCCGCGCGACCGTGAGCTCGTCGCGCTACTGAGCTCGTGTCTGGCATACGGCCGCGTCGATCTGTTCAGCGCCGAGCTCGAGGGCGTGCTGGCTCGTATGGGGCCGTCGCCGGCCGCGTTCGTGTCGGCGTTCGACCCGCGCCGCGACGCGGCGGCCTTCGAAGACTTCTGGTATCGGTTCAATCGACCGCGCGACCTCGTGGCCTTCTGCATCGCCGCGCGCGATCTGCTCGCACGCTACGGGACGCTCGAGAAGTGCTTCCTGGCCGGCGACGCTGATCAGGCCGGACCGATCGGCCAGGCCCTCGAGCGGTTCTCGCGCGCGTTCCTCGAGGCCGACCTTCGCGAGGTGTTCCCGCGCGGACGGTTCTCGCGCGGGTACCGCCACCTGTTCCCGCTGCCCTCGCTCGGCGGCCCGTGCAAGCGGCTGAACCTGTTCCTGCGCTGGATGGTGAGGCGCGAGCCGCCCGACTTCGGTCTGTGGACGTCGGTGTCGCCGTCTCGGCTGGTGATGCCGATCGACACCCACATCGAGAACATCTGCCGCTCGATCGGCCTGACGACCCGGCGGTCGCGGAACTGGCGCATGGCCGAGGAGATCACGGGCCGGCTCGCGGCGATCGACGCCGCCGATCCGGTGAAGTTCGACTTCGCGCTCTGTCACAAGCGCATGTCGGGCGACTGTCTCGACCGCCGGGACGCGAAGGTCTGCGCGCCCTGCGGCCTCAAGACGGTCTGCCGGCACTGGCGAGGGAGGGCCGCGCCGCGTGCTTGAATCGATGCTGGTCATCGTCGGGTTCGTCCTGGGCGCGGGCATCGCGTGGCTCGCCGCCTGGGCGTATCTCGCCTCGCGCGGCGAGGCCGAGCGGCGGGGACGCGACGTCAGGATCGGCGAGCTGGAAGCGCGCGGCGACGAGCTCAGGCGCCAGCTCGGCGAGCGAACGCTCGAGCTCGACGGCGTGCGACGCGAGATCGCGTCCGAGCGCAGCCAGCGCGCCGACTCGGACGCGCGGCTCGACGAGGCCAAGAAGAGCCTCGACGAGCAGCGCCGCGTCTTCGACGAGGCGCGGGTGAACCTCAAGGAGACGTTCGAGGCCCTGAGCCATCAAGCTCTCCGCGCGAGCAACAGCGAGTTCCTGAAGCTCGCGGAGGAGCGGCTGGGCCAGCGCCAGAAAGAGATCGATGCGAGCCTGACGCCGCTCCGGAGCGCGCTCGAGCGCTACGAGGGCGGGATCCGCGGGCTCGAGCAGGCGCGCGACCAGGCGTACGGGAGCCTGAGATCCGAAGTGGAGCGGCTGGCGCGGCTCTCCGAGCAGCTCCAGGGCGAGACCGGCAATCTCGTCAACGCGCTCCGATCGCCCCAGGTGCGCGGACGCTGGGGTGAAGTGACCTTGCACCGGGTCGTCGAGCTCGCGGGGATGACCGAGCACTGCGACTACGTCGAACAGGTGACCGTCGAGACCGACGGCGGCCGGCTGCGGCCGGACATGGTCGTCAACCTGCCGGGAGGACGCGCGATCGTCGTCGACGCGAAGGTGCCGCTGTCGGCCTATCTCGAGGCGATGGGCGCGGTCAGCGACGATCTGCGCCACGCCGCGATGGCGCGCCACGCGCGCCAGGTACGCGATCACATGGGCGCCCTCGCCGCCAAGGCGTACTGGGAGCAGTTCTCGACGGCGCCCGAGCTCGTGGTCATGTTCATCCCGGGCGAATCGTTCGTTGGCGCGGCGGCGCAGGCGGACCCGTCGCTGATCGAGGACGGCATGACCCGCAAGATCGTGGTGGCGACGCCCACCACGCTGGTCGCGCTGCTGCACGCGATCGCGTACGGCTGGAAGCAAGAGCAGGTCGCGGCGAATGCCGAGGGCATCCACAAGCTTGGCCGCGAGCTGTACGACCGGCTCCGCTCGCTCGGCGGCCACTTCGACTCGGTCGGCACGGCGCTCGGCCGAGCCGTGAACGCCTACAATGCCTTCGTCGGATCGATGGAGACGCGCGTGCTGCCCTCGGCCCGACGCTTCCGCGACCTCGGCGCGGCGAGCGGCGACGAGATCGCGCCCCTGACGCCGATCGAGCAGGCGGCGCGACAGCCGGACGCGCCGGAGTACCCGCGACAGCTCACGACGAGCGACGCCGCCGAGCCGGGAAACGCGTGATGCGCGGGGACGCGGCGGACCGGAGCGAAAAAATTCTGCGTGGTATGATCGGCCCATGACGCCGCCCATTCCGATCCAGGTTTACGGAATCAACCTCCTGGTGCGACTGATGGCGGAGGGCCCCGCCGACGTCCGCGTGCACTGCCCGAAGGGCTCGCCGATCCGTTACGGCGAGGTGACTGCGCGCGGCGACGGGTTCGACGAGGGCGCCAACGCCTTCCGAGAAATGCCCGACCTCAAGGCCGTGGTGGCCTTCGAGGAGTCGGCCGAAGAGGTAGAGGGCCACTACTTCTACATCGCCGGCGAGGAGTACCGCGTCATCCGGCTCGACGCAGTCATCCTGTCCTTTCCCCACGAGTAGTTCTCCGTGGCCCGCGCGGGCGCCGCGGCCGTCAACGCAGCGCTGGCCTGCCTCGATGAAGCGGAGCTGATCGAGCTCACCCGCGACCTTATCCGGATATCCAGCGTGGTACGCCCGGGTGAGCCCGGCGCTACCGAGGAAGCGGTCGCCCGGCACGTCGAGTCGTGGCTCGCCAAGCAGGGATTCGAGCTCGAGGTCCAGCAGGTCGCGCCCGGCCGTCCCAACGTGCTGGCGTGGCTCGGTGAGAAGGGCAGCGGCAAGAGCCTCCTGCTCGAAGGCCACACCGACGTCGTCACCGAGGGCAACCCCGCGGAGTGGACGCATCCTCCTTTCGGCGCCGAGCTCGTCGACGGCCGGATCTACGGCCGCGGCGCCGCCGACATGAAGAGCGGTCTGGCGGCGGCCATGGCGGCGGCCACGGCCATCAAGCGCAGCGGCATCTCGCTCAACGGCCGGCTCGTCGTGGGCGCGCTGGTCGACGAGGAGGGCGACATGCTCGGCGCCAAACATCTGTGCACGACGCCGATCGGGCGCGAGCTCGACGCGGCGATCATCTGCGAGCCCGAGCAGAACGAGCTCTGCCTCGAGCAGCGCGGCGTCGTGTGGGCGCGGGTGGCGATCCGCGGGCATATGGCCCACGGCGCGATGCCCGAGGCCGGCGTGAATCCGATCACGGCGCTTGGCGCGCTGCTCAATGAGATTCCCGCCCTCGAGCGCCGCCTGCGGAAGCTCTGCCGGAAGAGCCCACACCTTCGTCCCCCGACCGTGACGCCGACGATCGCGCGCTCGCCGGTGCAGGGCGTCGAGCAATCGAACGTGATTCCCTCGAGCGCACGGATGCTGCTCGACGTGCGTCTCACCCCCGGGCCGGACGAAAAGGCGGTGGCCGGCGAGATCGACCAGGCGTGCCGCCGCGCGGCGGCCCGGTGTCCGGGCGCCACGATCGAATGGGAGCCGGTGAACGGGTTCAGGCTCGCAACCCGCGTCGAGCGGAGCGAGCCGCTGGTGCAGGCGATGGTGGCGGGCGTGCGCCAGGCCACCGGACGGCGTGCCGTCTTCGGCGGCGTGCCCGGCTCGACCGACGGCACCATCCTCCGGATGCAGCTCGGCATCCCGATCGTCACGTGCGGTCCCGGACATCGCCTGATTCCCCACCAGGCCGACGAGTACGTCGAAGTCGCCGAGCTGGTCGACGCCGCGCGCATCTACGTGGCCTCCGCGCTGAAT
>DATEMW010000255.1:0-3269 GCA_035275385.1 Candidatus Methylomirabilota bacterium
CGCTCGACGAGATCGCCAAGCTCCTGGACCGGGTGCGCGCGGCGTACGCCGCCCGCGGACGGCAGCCCGTGTTCGGGCTGCGCACGCACCTGGTCGTGCGCGCGACGGAGCGCGAGGCGTGGACGGCCGCCGAGGAGCTGATGTCGCAGGTCGACGACCGCGTGGTGGCCCAGCGGCAATCCGCGTTCGCCGGCACGCCGATGGTCGGGCAGCAGGCACAGCTACGAGCCGGGCTCGGCGAGCGGGCACCGCGGCTCTGGAACGGTATCTCGCGGGTGCGCGTGAATCTCGGCACGGCGATCGTCGGCGATCCCGGGCAGGTCATCGACGAGCTCGCCGCGTACTGGCGGCTTGGTGTCGACGAGTTCATTCTCTCGGGCTACCCGCACGTGGAGGAGTGTCGCCGCGTGGCCGCGGAGATCCTGCCGGGGCTTCGCGCGGCGATCGAGAAGGAGCGAGCGGCATGATCACCGACGTCCAGTCCTATCTGCGCTTCTTCGACAGCGTGAGGCGGCGGACCGAGCGCGACGTCGCGGCGCTGCCCCCCGCGGCGGCGGCATGGCGGCCGCCGGCCGCGAGCGGCGAGGCCGGCTGGGGGATCGGCGAGCTGGTGGGGCACATCGGCGCCACCCGGCTCTATTTCGCCAGCGCCTACCGCGGCGAGGGCTGGATCTTCGCGACGCCGGACGTCGATCACGCCGATCAAGGCACGTGGCTGCCGTGGCTTCGGTCATCCGCGGAGCGGTTCGCCTCGCTGATCCGCGACACGCCGGCCGAGTGGCTCGCGCGCCGGATCGAGATGATCGATACACCCGGCACGATCCCGGGTTGGCGCCTGCTCATGATGATGCTCGAGCACGAGGTCCACCATCGCTCGCAGATCGACACCTACGCGGGGCTCCAGGGCTGGCCGGTGCCCCAGATCTTCGAGCGCACCTTCGAGAGCATCACCGAGCTGCAGGAGGAGCAGCGCGCGCGCTACCCGCGCTGACCGCCGACGATGGACGCGGCGGGCGACCTTGGCTAGACTGGACGGCGCGACGAGAATGGGAGCCAGGGGAGAGGAGCCCGCCAGCACGATGACGACCACGGTGCCTGTGCAGACGACGAGCTTCGCGGCCGACCACGACGTCGCGATCCCGTACATGCAGCGCACCCGCGACTACTATCAGCTGCTCGGCTTCAGCCCCTATCGGTGGGCCCACTTCGTCGAGGCTCCGTTCACGCCGCTGCGCGTGCCGCTCGCGCGCGCGCGCCTGGGGCTGATCACCACCGCGGCGCCGTTCCAGCCGGAGGCGGGCGATCAGGGGCCGGGCGCGCCCTACAACGCCGGCGCGAAGTTCTATCAGGTCTACTCGATGCAGTCCGACGCCGTGCCCGATCTCAGGATCTCTCACGTCGGGTACGACCGCCTGCACACGACTGCGGCGGACATCAATACGTACCTGCCGCTGGCGCGCCTGCACGAAGCGGTCGCGGCCGGACGCGTGGGGACGTTATCGCCGCGGATCCACGGCGCGCCGACGAACCGGAGCCACCGTGCGACCCTGCAGCAGGACGTGCCCGAGCTCCTGCGCCTCTGCCGGGAGGACGGCGTCGACGCCGTCGTCCTGGTCCCGAGCTGACCCGTGTGTCACCAGACCGTGAGTCTGGCGGCCCGGCACCTGGAGGAGAACGGCATCCCGACAGTGATCATGGGCTGCGCGAAGGACATCGTGGAGCTCTGCGGCGTGCCGCGGTTCGTGTTCAGCGACTTTCCGCTCGGCAACTCGGCCGGCCGTCCGTTCGACGTCGAGTCGCAGCGGCAGACACTCGAGCTGGCGCTGCGCGTGCTCGAGAGCGCGCCCGGCGCCCGCACCACCGTGCAGTCGCCGCTCCGGTGGAGCGAGGACGGCGCGTGGAAGCGCGACTACCTCGACCTGACGAAGCTCACGCCCGAGAAGCTCGCCGAGCGCAAGCGCGAGTTCGACGACGTGAAGTCGATCGCCCGGGCCAAGCGCGAGGCGTCGTGAGCAAGCCGTTTGCCGGCATCCGGATTCTCGACTTCACCCGGTATCTGGCCGGGCCCTACGGCACCTACCAGCTGGCGCTCCTCGGCGCCGACGTCGTGAAGATCGAGTCGCGCGAGGGCGACGATACGCGCGGTCAGCTGGCGGACCGGATGTGGGCGGAACGGAAGATGGCGCCGTCCTTCCTGGCGGTCAACGGCAACAAGCGCAGCATCACGCTCGACTTGCGCCGTCCCGAAGCAATCGACATCGTCAAGAAGCTCGTGGTCCGCGCCGACGTCGTGTGGGAGAACTTTCGCGGCGGCGTGATGGATCGCCTTGGCCTCGGCTATCAAGCGCTCTCGGCGATCAACCCGCGCCTCATCTACTGCGCGGTGTCCGGCTTCGGCCAGACCGGGCCGGAGAAGACGACCGCCGCGTTCGACGGAAAGCTCCAGGCGATGTCGGGGATCATGTCGATCACCGGCGAGCCCGAGCACGGCCCGACCCGCGCCGGCTTCGCGATCTGCGACACGATCGGCGGCATGACGGCGGCGCTGGCGGTCGCGAGCGCGCTCTTCCAGCGCACGCACACCGGCCGCGGCCAGATGGTCGACGTCGCGATGCTCGACGCGGCGCTGGCCTTCATCCCCGGTACGGTGTCGGAGTACACCGTGGCCGGCATCAAGGCGCGCCAGCTCGGCAACGGCTCGGTGAGCCGCAAGCCCACCGCGAGCCGGTTCCGCGCGCGCGGCGGCTACATCGTGCTGGCGGTGCTCACCGAGAAGCAGTTCGCGAGCCTGATGAAGACCTTGGGCCGCGTCGACGCGCTCGCCGATCCGCGGTTCAAGGACTGGGCCGCGCGCACCGCCAACGAGCCGGCGCTGCGCCAGATCATCGAGGAGTCGCTCGCGGCCGACGATCCCAAGAGCTGGGAGGAGCGTCTCACGGCCGCCGACGTGCCGTGCGGCTCCATCTGGAAGATCGAGGACATCGTGGAGCACCCGCAGCTCGGCCACCGCGACGTGCTGCAGACGATCGACTCGCGCTACGGGCCGATGCGCCTCGTCGGCTCGGGGTTCCGGCTCGAGCACGGCAGCCCCGGGCTCGACCGCGAGCCGCCGACCCTCGGCGAGCACACGGACGAGGTGCTGAAAGAGGCGGGCCTGGGCGCCGACGAGATCGAGCGGCTGCGGCGCGAAGCGGTCATCTGATCGTGGGTCCGAAACCGGGTCTCGGCCTGATGATGGCGGGGGCGCTCATCGCCTTCGCCGGCTTCTG
>DATEMW010000256.1:0-2948 GCA_035275385.1 Candidatus Methylomirabilota bacterium
GCCGAAGGTCATCGCGACGCTCGAGACCGGCAAGAATCCCGCCGGGGTGTCGATCACGCGCCAGGGCACGCTCGCGCTCGTGGCCAACCGCGGCGAGGGCACGGTCTCGGTCTACACGATTCAAGGCAAGACCGTGACGCCCGCGGGCAAGGTCGCGATCGCCGACGACAAGTCGGGCACGAGCCACGCGACGATCTCGCCCGACGGCAAGCTGGCGCTCGTGAGCCGCGACGGCGACGATCGCATCTCGGTGCTCTCGATCGACGGCACCAAGGTGGAATACACCAAGCGCGACCTCGCGGCGGGCTTGCGGCCCTACGGGATCGACATCGCGTCGAACGGCGCCTTCGCGGCGGTGGCCAACATCGGCCGGGGCGGCGGCGACGCGGACACAGTGAGCCTCATCGACCTCAAGGCGAAGCCGCCGCGCGTCGTGAGCACGGTGACCGTCGGCCAGACGCCCGAGGGTATCAAGATCTCGCCGGACGGAACCATCGTCGCGGTCGTGGTGATGAACGGGAGTAACAAGCCCAAGGACTCGCCGTTCTTCGCCGACGCCGGCAAGCTCGTGCTCCTGCGCGTGAGCGGGATGGATCTCTCGCGCTTCGCCGAGGCGCCGATCGGCCACTGGTCGCAGGGCGCGGCGTTTTCGCCCGACGGCAAGCGCGTGTTCGTCGGCAACATGGTCGAGAAGGACATCCAGGTGTTCAGCCTCGACGGCGGCACCTTGCGCGACACGGGCGTGCGCATCGCGCTCAAGGGCGGCCCGGCGGCAATCCGCACCGCCGACAAGTAGGGCTTAGGACCGCTCCTGGCAGGACGCCGTCGGGAAGAGGAACTCGCGCTTGCCGTCGAGCAAGTGCGCGCAGTGCTCGCGCAGCCAGGCGGCGGCCGAGGGGTTCCTGGTCTCGAGCACAGCGACGGCGTCGCGTGCGGTCACCATGTAGCCGGCCTGCAGGCGGTAGCGGCCCAAGAACAGCGCCGCGATACGCTGCCAGAACCCGCGCGGTGCGGAGACCACGCCGGACGTCAGGACGAGCCGACGCGTCGAGCGATTGGGCGCGAGCGGTAGCTCACAGCCGACCCACGCCAGTCGCACCGACAGCGGCGCCTCGCCGGGCGGGCACGCGACGATGCGGATTCGAGTCGCGGCCATGTTTCTACGTTAGCGCCCGGCAAACGTCGGCCGGCCGCATTTTCCTCGAGGCCAAAACGGCTAGCGGCGCCGCGGGTTTACGCCGTGTCGTCGTCTGCGAACAACCGGTCGAGCATCCCGCTCGGGTTGGCGAGAAACTCTCGTGTCACCGCGTAGTGCTCGGTCTCCTCGTACCGCACACGACTGAAGCCGTTCGTATCGAGCAGAAGGATCCTGGCGCTGGGGTAGGCCATGAGGATCGGCGAGTGGGTGGCGATGATGAATTGCGAGTCCTCGCCGACGAGCTGATGCATGCGCCGGAGCACCGCCAGCTGCCTCGCCGGGGACAAGGCGGCCTCAGGCTCGTCGAGGATGTAGAGCCCCTTGCCGCGAAACCGGTGAAGCATGAGCGAGAGGAAAGACTCACCGTGCGATTGCTCGTGGAGTGATCGCCCACCGTACGCGCCGATCACCGGAGACGAGGGGGCAGGCTCGGCATCGATCTGCTCGATGGCGGTCGCGACGTTGAAGAAGCTCTCCGCGCGGAGGAAGAACCCGTCGCGCGGGCGCTTCGTCGACTTGACCAGCCGCAGGTGCCGGTAGAGCTCCGAGTGCGAGGGCCGCGTCGAGAACCCGAAGTTGACGCTCCCGCCCTCGGGATTGAAGCCCCACGCGGTCGCGATCGCCTCGAGCAAGGTGGACTTACCGCAGCCGTTCTCGCCGACGATGAACGTGACGTCCCGGTGAAGCTCGATCCGGCGGAGCTCGCGAACCGCCGGGATGCTGAACGGATACTCGTCGAAGCTCTGGACGTTCTCCCGTCTGAGAGAGACCCCGCGCAGGTAGGGCCGCGCCCCCCTTACCCCAAGGCGACTACCGCGGCTTCACCCACGTCTCCGACCAGGCCAGGCAGGCGCTCGAGCCCTGCCGGTCGCCGCGCATCTCGGCCCAGGGCTGCCCGGTCGCGAAGCGGCCGTTCCATTCGACCTGCGCCGAGCGCGCCGGAAAGAACGTGCTGAAGACGCCGATCGGCCGGTTGTTGAAGCCGGGCGGCGCGTTGAGCACGAACGGCTCGATGCAGTCGTACCAGGTCATCCGGATGCGGTCGGCGCCCGAGTCGATGGTCTCCACGGCCGTGGAGCGCGGGTCGCCGGAGCGGCCGAACTGTGCGGAAATCACCGGCACGTTGGTGTCGGCGAACGCGGGGAACAGCAAGGTCTCGATCGTGCGCTGCAGCCAGCGCGCGACCGCCGCGTTGTCGCTGAAGATGCGCGTCTGGCCGGAGCTGAGCTCGCTCTGCGCGAACAGCACGTGGCCCGCGCCGGAGGGGCACCACAGCACACGCCAGTGACTGAAGCGGTCGGACGGCGTCTTGCCGCCGTCGTGGCTCAGGCGGATGAAGGAGTTCTCACCGGTCATCAGGACCGTGTTCGGGTCGACGGGTGGAGTCATGGTCTCGTCCTCAGAGGGCCGCCACCTCGACGCGCGCGTCGTTGTAGCATGCGCCCTCGGAAATGTCGGCGTGGTCGGCCGGGCACAGCGCGGAGACGGTCTGGCCGTTGTCGCTCGTCGCCATCCACGCGCCCTTGAGCGAGCAGACGACGCCGCGCGGAATCACGTCGGTGACCACCAGCGGCAGCCGGACCTCGCCGAGGTCGTTCCACACGCGCACGCGCATGCCGTCGCGCAGATTCCTGGCCTTCGCGTCGTCCGGATGCATCTCGAGCGGCGGCGGCCCCTCGGCGACGTGCAAGCCGCCGAAGGTCGACGTGATGCGCTGGTCCGAAGCCGGTGAGATCAACGTCAGCGGATA
>DATEMW010000257.1:0-5730 GCA_035275385.1 Candidatus Methylomirabilota bacterium
GTCAAGAATTACGGCCCGAACATGGGCTACGACTACGGCGGCCGTCTCATGGCCGCCTGGCTCGATCGCTAGCCGCGTGTCCGGCCGCCCGTGCTGAGGCGGTATCTCGTCAAGCGGCTGCTGATCGCGATCCCGTCGCTGCTGATCGCGTCGCTGATCGTCTTTACCTTGCCGCGGCTCATCCCGGGCGACGTGGTCGTGCTGATGCTCCAGGAGAAGGCGTACGCGAAGGACCTGGATGAGCTGCGCGCCAAGCTCGGTCTCGACCGGCCGCTGCCCGTTCAGTACGTCGAGTGGCTCGGCAAGGTCGCCCGCGGTGATCTGGGCGAATCGCTGTGGACCAAGCGGCCGGTCATCGACGAGATCAGCCAGCGCCTGCCGGTCACGTTCGAGCTCGCGATCTTCGGCCTCTGCTTCGCGCTCCTGATCGCGATTCCCGTCGGGATCATCTCGGCGGCGCGACAGGACACGCTCAGCGACTATCTCGCGCGGAGCCTCGCGATCCTCGGGCTCTCGGTGCCGGCGTTCTGGCTGGCGACGCTGCTGATCGTGCTGCCCGCGATCTGGTGGGGCTGGCGTCCGGTCACGGGCTTCGTGGAGTTCTCCAAGGATCCGGTCGGCCACGTGACGCAGCTGCTCCTGCCCGCGGCGATCCTCGGCATCGCGACCGGCGCGGCGCTGATGCGGCTCACCCGCGGCATGCTGCTCGAAGTGCTGCGACAGGACTACGTGCGCACGGCCTGGGCGAAGGGGCTGGCCGAGGGCGTGATCGTGATGAAGCACGGGCTCAGGAACGCGGTCATCCCGGTGGTGACCCTGCTCGGAACCCAGCTGCCGCAGATCATCGGCGGCACGGTCATCATCGAGACCGTGTTCGGCCTGCCCGGCATGAGTCGCTTCCTGTTCGACGCGATCAACCAGCGCGACTACCCGGTGATTCAGGGGGTCAACCTGGTCGTCGTCTCGCTGATCGTCGCGATCAACCTGACGGTCGACACGCTCTACGCCGTCCTCGACCCGCGGATCCGGTACTAGGCGGCAGGCCGGCGTGAGCACGCGAGTCGAGAGCCCCGAGCAGGTCGCCCCGGCGGCGTCGCGCGGCCGCTCGCGCGGCGGTAGCCTCGAGACCCTGCGCGCGCTCGGGCTGTTCGCGCGGCGCAAGCCGCTCGGCGCCCTCGGCGCCGTGATCGTCGGCGCCCTCCTGGTGATGGCCCTGTTCGCCGAGCAGATCGCGCCGTACGGCTACGACGACACGATTCGCGGCGCGCGGATGCGGCCGCCGTCGACCGCGCACTGGCTCGGCACCGACAATCTCTCCCGCGACATGTGGAGCCGCATCGTCTACGGTGCGCGCGTGTCGGTCACGGTCGGCTTCGCGACCGTCGCGCTGGCAGTCGTCCTGGCTACGACGATCGGCGTCTCCAGCGGGTACTTCGGCGGCGCGTACGACCTGGTGATCCAGCGTGTGGTCGACGCGTGGCTCTCGTTTCCGTATCTCGTCATCGTGCTGTCGGTCATGGCGGTCCTCGGTCCCGGGCTCCTCAACGTCGTGCTCTCGCTCGCCATCATCATCGCGGCCGTGAACTCGCGCGTGATCCGCGGGGCCACGATCACGATCGCGCAGGGGACGTACGTCGAAGCCGCGCGGGCGCTCGGCTGCGGGCACACGCGGATCTTGCTGCGCCACATCCTGCCCAACGTGACCGCGACGATCATCATCCTGGCCACGATCGGGCTCGGCGCCGCGATCCTCGCCGAGTCGGGGCTCTCGTTCCTCGGATTCGGCGTGCCGCCGCCGTATCCGGCCTGGGGCGCGATGCTGTCGGGGTCGGGCCGCACGTACATGTTCCGCGCGCCGTGGATGGCGATCTGGCCCGGCATCGCGATCTCGCTGGCGGTCTTCGGGTTCAACATGCTCGGCGACGCGCTTCGCGACGTCCTCGATCCTCGCCTGCGCGGCCGATAAACCGACCGCCGCGCGTGGCGCTTGACGCGTCCGCGCCGCGGGGGTACAGAGGAAGTACGGCGACGTGACCTGGTGTCGCGCGCCGTCGTGGGCTCACGCAAATCCAGGAGGTGTGGATGGAGATGACACCACCGGACTTGATAGCCGCGCCACACGGAGCCTGCTAGCGGCTTCCTGCGGCGCCCACAAGTTGTGATCAACGCACTCCCGACACAAGTCGGGACGCGCAGCCAGGTCTGCGCAACACGAAAAGGGGATGTCGTGGGCGAGCCCGTCTCGCCCACGCCCCCGATACTGCCCCTCCCGCGAGAAAGAACGAGCCCGCGTGCCCTCTGATCTGTTTCTCGCAGCGTCCGGTTGGCCCAGCCCAGCGCTTGCCCAGGTCGTGCCGCCGTCGTGTGCGCGCGACGTATCCGCGGCGCCGACTTTCGCCGTCGACGGAGACGATCTGGTCGCGACATTTCCGGAATTTAGCCCCCGGCAGCCGGCGTACCGCCTGATCCCGGCCCTCAGCGCCCTCGGCGACAGCCCTCGAGGGTTTCGCTTCGAGCTTTCCACGTTCACGAGCGGTTCGTGGTCGCCCTGGGTCGCCGGCGCGACCATCGGAGACGCCCGATTTGCATCCCTGGCCCCGGGCGCCGGGACGCTGGTCTGCGAGATCGACGAGTTCGTCGCAAACCCGCCGGCCGAACGCGTGCGGCTGGCGCTGCGCGCGCGCGCCGGCTACGCCGGGGCCGCCCCGACACAGTGGTGTGCGTCGCTTTCGGCGTGGAGCCCCGGGTCAGACGAGCTGCCCGGCGTCGATGGGCCGCGCCTGTCCGTCCCGGCATTCAGCCAGATGGAAGAAGATCCGGCGCTCCGCCATCGCGTGTGCTCGCCGACGTGCGTGGCGATGGTCATGGCCTACTACGGCGTGCCGGTCCCGGTGGCCGAGCTCGCCCGCGAGATGCTTCAGCCCGAGCTCGATCTGTACGGCGTCTGGCCGGCCGCGATCCGCGCGGCGAGCCGTCGCGGTCTCGGCGGCTATCTCCTGCGCTTTCCCGATTGGGCCGCGGCTGCGTGGTGTCTCGAGCGCGGAATGCCCGTGATCGCGTCGGTCCGCTACGGCGCCGGAGAGCTTCGCGGCGCCGCGATCGAGCAGACGACGGGCCATCTGGTGGTGCTGACCGGCTGTGCCGGCGGCGAGGTCTTCGTCAACGATCCGGCCGCGCCGCGGACCGCCGAGGTCGCGCGTCGCTACCGGCTCGACGAGCTTCGCCGGGTCTGGCTGGCGCGGTCGGGTGTGGGCTATGTGCTGTTCGCGCCGACCCGGCGGCCGCACGGCGCAGGAGACCCCGCGGCCCCGTGACGGATCGGGCGCGCGCGAGGGTGCGATACAATGCGCGAGGCATGCGTTTTCGATTGACCGTGAGCGCGTTGATCGTCGCGCTCGCCACGGGCGCGTGCGGGACCGACACCCGCGAGTGGATGAAGCTCGATCAGACGTATACGACCGAGGAATTCCGGCGCGACTACAAGCAGTGCACGATCAGCGGCAAGCTCGACGACGACTGCATGAAGGCGCGCGGATGGACCGCCGTGACGCCGCCGAAGCTCGAGCAGAAGAAGGACGACCCGCTCTCGCAGCCCGCCGGCCGCTCGCCGCGCCGCTACTAAGGCGCGCGCCCGCTCAGCGCCGCCCGCCCGTCCCCGCGTGATCGGCCAGGCGCGTGGCGATCTGTCGCACGCGCTCCAGCTCATCGGCGTCGCCGGTGCGCGACGCGAGCCCTTCCGCCACGCGCATGCACTGCTCGACCGTCGAGTGGTCGCCCAGCACGCCGAACGCCTCGGCCGCGTGGAGCACGCCGTTGAGCGAGCGCTGCTGCCGCGCGCGAAAGAACGCGATCCAGTACGTCTCGCGCGCGCGCGCGGCGGCATCGCGGGCGAGCCCCGGAAATACGCCGAGCCGCAGCGAGGCGTTGGCGACGGTCAGGAGCCCAAGCCAGCCGGGATGGCTGAGCGCCGACGAATATGCCTGGCGCCACGCGCGGACCGACTCGCCGGGATCGTTGCTGGTGAGCGCCTGGTCCATGGCCTGGATGTGCGCGGTCCATGGGCCGAGCGTCTCGATCCTTCCAAACATCGGGCGTCCCATCACCGAACCTCCGTTGTGCCGTCCGCCGTACACGCTCGCGGTGCGCTTTTCGGTTGCACGAAGCTCATCGACGTATCCTCCGTGTGAAATAAGTCACCTCGCTATGGGGTCAAGCCCCGGTAGTTGCTTTCCTGGGCATCAGCGGCCCAGCGCTCCGTGAACGCCCGGACGTACTCCTTGGCCTGCGGATCGGGTGAGCGGGCCGCGACCCGGCGCGCGACGTGAATGCACTGCTCGACGACGTCGCGGTCGCCGAGCTCGGCGAAGCGCTCCGCGGTACGCAGCACGCCCTCGACCGAACCTTCGGCCCGCGCGCGGAACAAAGCCGTGAGATAGGCCTGACGGGCCTGCGCGACGGAGGTGGCTCCGAACCCGGCCCGCGCGCCGAGGGCTCGATAGGTGTCCCCGGTGGCGACCATCCCTTGCCAATGTCGGCTCTTCAAAGCGGCAACGTATGCCTCACGCCACAGCCGCTCGGCGGTGACGAGGTCGCCTCGCGCCATAGCCTCCTCGACTGCGAGCAGCCGTGCCTGCCAGCGGATCTGACCATCGGTTCCGATGGCGTGGTCGGCCACGACCGTCGGGATGGTCGCCACGATCGGAATCAGCCCGAGTGTCGAGACGATCGCTGGAAGAGACCAGCAGAGCCAGCGGCTCGACCACAGGTCATTCATAACTACCTCCATGGGGCACACATAAGGCAAGGCCGATACCATCCGGAAATCGCCATTTAAATAAATAGTTGCAGCGCAGTCTGACCGGTCACGCGATCGGTGACTGGTCAAGAGTTGAACACCGTACTGACCGGCGGGTAAGATGGCGGAACCATGAAGCACCTGGCGGAGCTGCTCGGGGAAAGCCCGGGCATCGAGGCCGTCCGCGAGAAGATCACGCGGCTCCTCGCGAGGCAGCAAGACGCTCGTCGTCTTCCGCCGGTACTCATTGAAGGCGAAACGGGTACGGGCAAGGGGCTCCTGGCTCGCGCCATCCATCGTGCGGGGCCTCGTCCAGACGGCCCGTTCGTCGACGTCAACTGCGCGGCAATTCCGGAAACTCTGCTCGAGGCGGAGATGTTCGGCTTCGAGAAAGGCGCTTTCACCGACGCACGGCGATCGAAGCCCGGCCTGCTTCAGACCGCCAACCGCGGCACGATCTTCCTGGACGAGGTCGGCCTCCTCTCCGAAGGGCTGCAGGCGAAGCTGCTCAAGGTGCTCGAGGAGCGGACCGTGCGCCGGCTGGGCAGCACACGCGACGAGGCGATCGACGTCTGGATCCTCACCGCGACCAACGAGGATCTGAAGTCGGCGATTCACGGGCGGCGCTTCCGCGAGGATCTCTATCACCGTCTGGCGGTGCTGACGCTCTCGCTGCCGCCGCTGCGCGAGCGCGGCGCCGACATCATGATGCTCGCGCAGCACTACCTGAACCGCGCGTGCGCCGATTACGGTGTCTCGGCCAAGACGCTCGACGCCGACGCAGAGGCGGCGCTCACGGCCTATGCATGGCCGGGCAACGTGCGCGAGCTCGCCAACCTCATGGAGCGCGTCGCGCTGCTCTCGTCGGATCCGGCCGTGACGGCGGCGGCGCTCGGGCTGCCCGCGGGCGCGTCGGCGAAGGCGCCGGCCGCGGC
>DATEMW010000258.1:0-2982 GCA_035275385.1 Candidatus Methylomirabilota bacterium
GCGCATGCCGTCGCGCAGATTCCTGGCCTTCGCGTCGTCCGGATGCATCTCGAGCGGCGGCGGCCCCTCGGCGACGTGCAAGCCGCCGAAGGTCGACGTGATGCGCTGGTCCGAAGCCGGTGAGATCAACGTCAGCGGATACGACGACGCGACCGGTCGCCAGCTCGGCAGGCGCGCGCCGTACTTCTTCTCGAGGTAAGGCGAGGCGAGCTCCACCTTGCCCGACGTCGTCTTGGGGAACACGTTCTTGAACAGGACGAGCTCCTCGCCGCCGCCGTTCACCGTCATCGGCGTCGCGCGATCGAGCGGGATCGCGCTCGGCCGCTTACCGCCCATGCGCGGGTCAGCGCCGTCGAGCGCGTCGTCCATCAGCTCGGCGTCGCTCGCGCGAAACGCCGGGTCGTCGAATCCGAAGCGCGCCGCCAGCCGGCGGAAGATCTCGGTGTTCGGCAACGCCTCGCCCTGCGGCGGGATCACCCGATCCGCGCGCTGCAGCCAGTGCGTGCCGTACGCCGCGAAGAGATCGGCGTGCTCGAAGTGGCTCGCGGCTGGCAGCACCACGTCGGCATAGGCAAGGCTGTCGGTCATCACGACGTCGGAGCCGACGACGAAGAGATCCTCGCGCGCCAGACCGCGGCGCAGGACGTTCTGCTCGGGATGCACGACCAGCGGATTGTGGTTGTAGATGAAGAGCGCCTTGAGCGGCGGCGACAGACGCGGGTCGTTCAGGTCGCGGCCGACGTCGATGATGTTGACCAGCCGCGTGCCGGGCGGCACGAGGTCCGGACGTGCCAGCCGCGCGGGTGTCTTCGGGAACGCGAAGCCGGCGCCGTTGATCAGCCCGCCGCCCGGCACGCCGAACTTGCCGGCGAGCGCCGGAAGCGCGAAGACCGCGCGGATGCCGCTGCCGCCGTTCTTGTTCCGCTCGAGCCCGTTGCCCACCGTGATGACCGCCGGGCTGATGGTCCGGTACCACTCGGCGAGCTGCTGGACCTGACGCTCGTCCACGCCGCAGATGCGCGCCGCCTCCGCCAGTGTGTAGCGGCGCGCGAGGGCCATGTACTCCTCGAAGCCCTCGACGTGGCGCGCGATGAACTCGCGATCGAGCGCGCCCTGTCGCTCGAGATCCGCGGCGATCGCCCACGCCAGGATCACGTCGGTGCCCGGCCGCAGCGCGATGTGCAGGTCGGCCTGCTCGGCGATCTTGGTGCGGCGCGTATCGACGATGACGAGCTTGGCGCCGTTGCGCCGCGCGCGGTTGATGATCGGCACGATGTGAAGGTTCGACCACGTGACGTTGCTGCCCCACGCGATGATCAGCTTCGAGTGCTCGGCCTGCTCGGGCCGGATCCCGGGCGCCGGGCCGAACGTGCCGACCCACGCTTCGGTGCGGATGCCGCCGCAGAGCGGACGGCGGTCGAGCAGACTCGCGCCCAGGCGGTGAAAGAACCGGAGATCCATCGAGCCGCCGGCGAGCATTCCGTGCGGGCCGGCGTAGTTCAGCGGAAGGATCGCCTGCGGGCCGTGTGCGGCGATGATCGCGGTGAAGCGCTGGTGCACGAGGTCGAGCGCCTGCGTCCACGAGATCCGCTCGAAGCGTCCCTCGCCCTTGGCGCCGGTGCGGCGCAGCGGCGTCGTGAGGCGCCCCTCGCCGTGGACGAATCCCGGATACGCCTCCGGGACCTTGGCGCAGAGCACGCCGGCCGTGTAGGGATTGGCGCGCGAGCCGCGGATCGAGACGATTCGCTCGTCCTCGACGGTCACGGTCAGGCTGCAGGTATCGGGGCAATCGAGCGGACACACACTCGGATGCTCGGTCTTCATTCGGGTCCTCCCGGGGGCGTCTTGCTCACACCACGCCATCCCCTGATGTACACGGAGTGGTCAGCCCTGGGAAGAGCCATTGGTGTCGGCGCCGGCGAGCCAATCGGGCTACGGCGTCGGCGGCAACGTCACCATGTAGTGCGCCAGGCTCTCGATATCCGACTCGCTGAGCGGCTGGGCCGCCGTCGTCATCGTGCCGTCGAGATCGCCCGCCGTCTGCGCCTTGAACCCGCGGAGGAGCTTGATGAGGTAGGCCAGATCCTGACCGGCCAATCGCGGAATCTGCTCGTGACCCACGAGGCCCGGGCGATGGCACGAGACGCAGTGGTGCTGCTGAGCGAGCTCGCGGCCGACGGCCACCTTCGCCGGTTCGGTCGTGGCCGGGCGCGGTGTCGGGCGCTGGGCGGCGTAGAACGCGGCGAGGTCGGCCATATCGGTGTCGCTCAGGTTGGCGGCCATCGGTGACATCTGCGGATCCTTGCGCCGGCCGTCGCGGTACTTGATGAGCTGCCAGTGCGTGAAGAAGACGGGCTGGCCGGCGATCGACGGCGTGCCGGGGATCGACGCGTTGCCATCGGCGCCGTGACAGGCCTTGCACGGCTCGGATTTCCGGCGCCCGGCTTCGAGGTCGGCGGCTCGAACCGGCGCCGCGGCCGTCACCGCCAGGACAGCGGCGATGACCGTGGCGCCGGCGAGCGGGGTGATGCGCTTCAGCGCTGGAAGGCGACGCGATAGATCGCGCCCGCGTAGTCGTCGGCGATCAGGAGTGAGCCGTCCTTCATCTGCTGCGTGTAGACCGGGCGACCCCAGACCTGGTCGCCCTGCAGCCAGCCCTCGGCGAACGGCTCGTACTTGGCGACGCCGCCCTTCGCGTCGAGCGTCACCATCATCACGCGGAAGCCGATCTTCTGCGAGCGGTTCCACGAGCCGCGCTGGGCCAGGAAGACGCGGTTCTTGTACTCGGCCGGGAACATCGCGCCCGTGTAGAACTGGACGCCGTTGCCCGCGACGTGCGGTCCGGTCTTGAGAATCGGCTTCTCGTAGTCGTTGCAGCTCTTCCCCTTGCCGAACTCGGGATCGAGGGTGTCGCCCTGGTGGCAATACGGGAAGCCGAAGTGCTGCCCCTTCTTCGCCGCGATGTCGAAGCGATCGCTCGGC
>DATEMW010000259.1:0-2788 GCA_035275385.1 Candidatus Methylomirabilota bacterium
ACTACGACTGGCTCCAGCAGACTGTCGAGCCCGCGCTCGAGCCCGACCTGCCGATCTGCGACCCGCACCATCATCTCTGGGACCAGAACACGGCGCGCACGGCGTCGCGCTACCTGATCGACGAGATCGTCGCCGACGTCACCGCCGGCCACAATATCGTGTCGACCGTGTTCATCGAGTGCGGCGCGATGTTCAAGAAGGACGGGCCCGAGGCGCTGCGCCCGGTCGGCGAGACCGAGTTCGTGAACGGGATCGCGGCGATGAGCGCGTCGGGGCTCTACGGCAAGACGCGGATCGCCGCCGCGATCATCGGCACGGCCAACTTGCGGCTGGGCGACGCGGCCGGCGCGGTGCTCGACGCGCAGATCGCCGCGGGCGGCGGCCGATTCCGCGGTATTCGCCTCGGCGCCGCGTGGGACCCGAACCCGTCGGTCCCGAGCCATCGCACCAATCCCGGACAGGGCCTGCTCCTGCGCGACGATTTCCGGGCGGGCTTCAAGCAGCTCGCGCCGCGCAAGCTCACGTTCGAGGCGTGGCTCTATCACCATCAGATCCCGGACGTCACCTCGGTGGCGCGCGCGTTTCCCGACACCACGATCATCCTCAACCACTTCGGCGGCCCGCTCGGCATCGGACCGTACGCCGGCCGCGCCAAGGACATCTACGCCGAGTGGAAGAAGTCGCTCGCCGAGGTGGCCACCTGCCCCAACGTCGTCGCCAAGCTCGGCGGCATCAACATGGAGATCAACGGCTTCGGCTGGCACGAGCGCTCGCGCCCGCCCGGGAGCCAGGAGCTCTGCGACGCCACGCGGCCCTACTACGAGTACACGATCGAGAAGTTCGGCGTCGACCGCTGCATGTTCGAGTCGAACTTCCCGGTCGACATGGTGACCTGCAGCTACACGGTGCTGTGGAACTCGTTCAAGCGCCTCACTCAGGGCTACTCGGCCGCCGACAAGGCGAAGCTCTTCCACGATACGGCGGCGCGCGTCTACCGGCTTTAACCCTGATGTATCGATCGCGGCGCGTTGACCAGAAATTCTGGGCCGCTTAGGGTCGCGCGATGGGGCACATTCTCCAGCGCGTCAAGCTGTCCGCCGACAAGACCGCGACCGTGCAAATGCTCGTCGACACCGGCGCGACGTTCTCGGTGATTCCCGAGGCGCTCGCCCGGGCGCTCGGCGTCAAACGTCTCCGGCGTTCGGTCGCGATCACACTCGCTGATGGGCGGCGGGTGAAGCTCGATGCCGGGACCGCGATCTTCCGGATCGGAGAGCGTGAGGCGCCGGCCACCATCCTCGTCGGTGGCGTCGTCGAGCCGATTCTCGGCGTCGAGACTCTCGAAGCCCTGGGGCTGACGGTCGACGCTCGCCGGCGGCGCCTCACGCCATCGCGAAGCTACGCGGTTCGCCTCGGCGGCTACCGTTAGCGTCGCCGCGCGCTCCCTCGCGCTGAGCCTCTACTTCAGCCGCAGATCCTCGTACGGCGAGATGAACGGGTGGCCCGTGATGGTCGGGACCTCGGCCAGCTTGGGCCCGACGCCGATCAGCCCGGCCTGCTCGATGATCGGCGCGAACATCGCCCGCTCGTACATGAGCTGCTGGATCTTGTGCAGGAGCGCCTCCCGGCGCTTGGTGTCCATCTCGCCGGCCTGATCGCGGAAGAGCGAGTCGATCTCGGGATAGCCGCCGTAGGAGCGAATCCCGCCGGAGATCACGAACGCCTCGATCCGCGTCGCCGCGTTGCCCGCGGCGCCGCTCCCGACTCGCACGAGATACTTGAACTGCTTTTCCTGATCGGCCTTGTAGAAGCTTGCGCGCTCCATCGGGCGCAGGCGCGCGCGGATGCCGATCGCGCCGAGCCCGTTCAGCACGGCCTCGGACTCGGGCGCGAACACGGCGTCGGTCGCGAGCTCGACCGCGTCGAAGCCTTTGGGGTAGCCGGCCTCGGCCAGAAGCTTCTTCGCGCGCGCTGGATCGTAGGTGTAGGGCTGCGGAGTCCAGTAGAACTCGAAGTCGCGCGGGATGATGCTCGGCGCCGGCCGGCCGTGGCCGAGATACTCGGCGTCGCTGAACGTCTTGCGGTCGATGCCGAGGTTCGCGGCCAGGCGCACGCGCTGATCGGCCCACGGCGACTTCGGATCCCACTGCTGGGTGAACACGAGCCACTGGCTGACCGTCGGCAGCACGACCTTCAGAGAGAGCCCTTGTGTGCGCCGCACGTCGTCGGCGTCCGGCCCGCGGAGCCCGTAGGCGATGTCGGTCTCACCGCGCTTGACCATCACGGCGCGCGTCGCCTCGTCCGGCACCGACTTGATGACGATGCGCTTCACCGAGGGCGTCTTGCGCCAGAACCCCTCGTAGGCCTCCAGGGTGAGCTCGACGCCGGGATTGAACGACACGAAGCGATAGGGCCCAGCACCGACCGGCGCCTTCTTGAACCCGTCGTCGCCGACGCGCTCGAGGTATTTCTTCGGCACGATCCACGCCGCACTCGTGGCCGGCGTGCCGTAGAACGTCATGAAGTCGGGCCACGGCTGCTTCATCCGGAAGCGGATGCGCAGCGGATCGACGATCTCGACCGCCGCCACGCGCGCCCTCAGGGTCGTGGCGCCGCCGCCCTTGTAGCGGTCGAAGGAGAACTTCACGTCCTCGGCGGTCAGCGGATCGCCGTTGTGGAAGCGGACGTTCTTGCGCAGCACGAACTCGAACGTGAGCCCGTCCTTGGACATCGTCCACGACTCGGCCAGGCTCGGCGCCCAGGCGTTGCCCGGCATCGGCTTCACCAG
>DATEMW010000260.1:0-7373 GCA_035275385.1 Candidatus Methylomirabilota bacterium
AGGAGCCGGAGCCGACCGCCGATCTGCGCAATCTCGCCACGCTCCGACGGCTACGGCGTCGGCGCGGTCGCCGCGCCTAACGCAGCTCGAAGTCGAGGTTCGCGGTGGCCCGAGGCCCGATCACGACCTCTCGCGACACGATCGGCGGCGCGTCGTAGACCGGGAAGCCGGCGCGGTCGATGCTGCGCGGTCTGAACGGCTCGTGCCACATGGTGACTCGGTACCGCCCAGCCGGGATCGCCCCGATCCGGAACACACCCTTCTCGTTGGTCACCGCGATGTACGGGCTGTCGTGCATGTAGATCCACCCGAGCATGTGGGGGTGCGTGTCGCAGAGCAAGCGCACCGGCCCCGGCTGGATCAGCCGGCGAGTGATCTCGATGGTCTGGCCGAGGATAGGAAGGCCCAGATTGAAAAGCGTCGGCCCGGGTCCGGACGCTACCGCGAGCCGCCCGTGGGTATTGTGCAGGATCGGATCCGAGTTCTTGACCCACGCCCGAACGCCTGTCATCGCGGCACTGACGCGCGGAGCGAAGAGACAGTTGTGATTGTCGACGATCAGCTCTCCGTCCGCCTTGGTGCCACGACTGACGCCCTCGATCATGACGACGCTGCCCGCCACGCCGCCCGCTGAATCGACGACGAGCGCCTGCTGCTCCTTGGTCTCGCCGCAGACGTCGCGGTTTTTCGCGACGCGGAGGGGCTCGAGGCGCGGCGGCGCTCCCACGAACTTCACGGTGCCCGTGAGCTCGCCGCCGTCCGTGACGACGACCTCCTCGTATGCGGCCGCCGAGGACGACAAGAGCGCGAGCACGAGACCGGCCAAGAGCATCCGCTTCATCTCTGATCGCTCACTCAGCGCGTGGTGGTGACGCCGATCCTGGGGCAGAGGGCGGTCACAGGGCACTGCGAGCAGCGTGGTGAGATGGGAACACAGATGTTCTGGCCGAAGGAGACGAGCAGGTCGTTGTACCCGATCCAGTAGCGCCGCGGCAGCTTCCCGCGCAGCGCCATCTCGGTCTCCTCGGGGTTCTTCGTCTTCACGTAGCCCAGGCGGTTCGAGATGCGGTGCACGTGCGTATCCACGCAGATGCCGGGCTTGTTGAAGCCCATGGTGACGACCAGGTTCGCGGTCTTGCGTCCGACGCCGTTGAGCGTGAGGAGCTCGTCGATCGTGTCGGGCACGCGGCCGTCGAATCGCTCGATCAGGTCGCGACAGATCCCGAGAATGACACGCGCCTTGGTTCGGTAGAAGCCGACCGGATAGATCAGGCGCTCGATGCGTCGAGGCGCGAGCTTCAGCATGTCGGCCGGCGCCGCGGCGACCGCGAACAGCCGGTCCGAGGCCGGCCCGGTCGTCGTGTCCTGCGTGCGCAGGGACAGGATGCAGGCGATCAGGATGCGGAACGGATCGCGATCCCGATCCGCCAGGACCGTGAGCGCAGTCGGATTCCAGCCGGGCGCCGTGCCGCGCAGCCGCCGGATCACCTGACCGATCGCTACGGGCGGTCTTTGATCGACTCGAGCAGCTTTCGAGCGCGTGGCGCGTCCTTCACGACCCAGTCGGCGACGATGGACGGGTTGGTTTCGTTCACGACCCGCGTGAGCTCGCGGCGCGCGTCGGCATACCGCGCGTCGTCGACGTAGACCTGCGCCAGCTCGACACGGGCGTTGGTGAATCGCGGGTCGACCTCGAGCGCCTTCTTGAAATGCTCCTCGGCCTTCGCGCGGTCGCCGCCGGCGAAGCCCGGCACCTTCAAGAGCACGTTGCCGGCGAGGATGTGCGCGCGGACCGAGCGCGGATCGAGCTCGAACAGGATGCGGAGCTCCTCACGGATGGTCGGCAGGAGGAAGAGCGATCGGAGCACGCCCTTCGTCTCGCCCCAGCGCCCGGTGTTGATCGCGTACCACAGATGGGCGTCGTGGTTCCTGGGCCCGAGCTCGACCGCGCGCTTGCCGACCTCGCGGCCCCGGTCGTAGGCGGCCAGCTTCGCCTCTTGTGTCGTGGCGCGCACGTCGCCGATCAAGAAGTGGACGTACGAGAGCATCGCCATCGTCTCGACCTTCGGCTCCTTGGCCAGCGCGGTCTCGAGAAGATCGCGCGCGCGGTCGAGTCCGGCCGGATCTTCGTGATAGCGCGCGACGAGGGCGCGAGCCGCATCGACCGGGGTCTGGGCCCACGCCGCCGCGGCCGATACGACAACGACCGCGACGAGGGCCACACGGCAGGCTCGCATCGCCGCGAACTCTACCGTCGCCAGCGAAGCGCGTCAATCTTGACTCGCCCCGGATGCCTCGGCGATCCTCCGATCCGTGATCGCGATCGGCGTGCAAACGTGGGGCACCGACGTCGTCGCGCTGCAACGCTACTGGCGTCGAGCCGACGAGCTGGGCTACGCCCGCATCACCTACGGCGACGGCCTCTGGGGGTGGACCCACGACGGCTGGACGATGCTGGGCGCGCTGGCCAGCCTCACGCGCCGGGCCCGGCTCGGCCCGGCCGTAACGTACTGCTTCGATCCGTCGTCTCATCACCCGTCATGGCTCGCCAAGCGCGCGGTGACCGTCGACCATCTCTCGGACGGCCGGCTCGATCTGAGGCTCGCCGTCGGCGCCGAGGACGCGGCGACGGCGTGGCGAAGCCACGCGATCCACTATCCGGACGCGGCGACCCGTGTCGCGCTGGTCGCCGAGACGATCGACATCCTCGAGAAGCTCTGGACCGGCGACGCGATCGACCACGACGGCCGCTTCTACACGCTGCGCGGCGCGCGGCTCGTCCCCCAGCCCCTCCAGAAGCCCGGGCCGCCGGTCTGGCTCGCCGCCATGGGCCCTGCGGCGCTCGCCGTCGCGGCGCGTGCCGCCGGGTGGGAGGCGTCCTACGTGACGCCCACGGCGTTCCGCGAGCGCTGGCAGCGCCTGCACTCCGCCCTCGAGGCGGCCGGGCGCCCGTGGTGGGACTATCGCCGCTCGGTCGAAGCCGACGTCGTGCTGGGACTGACCGACGCCGAGGCCGACGAGGCGCTCGCCGCGTTCTGCGCCGCGCGCGGGATCGACGCGCGCGATCCGCTCCTGTCGTCAGCACTCATCGGCACGCCCGATATCGTGCGCGCGCGGGTCGCGGAATACGCCGCGGCGGGCGCGACCGATCTGATGCTCGGGTTCGCCGATTTCCCGTCCACCCGCATGACCGAGCTCTTCGCGGAGCGCGTGCTGGCTGTCGAGTAGCCGCGACGCGTGCGACTCGCCCGGCGCGCCGCCGCGAGGACTCCGTGCCATCGACGACACGCGGTCGCCGCGTGTGACTTCCGACCGCAGCTCGAATCGACCAGGGAGGATCGAATGACCAGTGTGCGCATCTCGCTTCTCGCGCTCGTTTTCGTCTCGAGCCTGGCCGGCGCGGCGCTCGCGCAGACGGCGCCCGTTCCGCCCACGCAGCGCGTGGTGGGGCGGGTGCTCACGCTCGACGACGCGATCGCCATCGCGCTCGAGGCCCAGCCGACGATCCAGGCGACCCTCTACGACTACGCGGCCGCGCGGGCCCGAGTCCGTGAGGCATTCTCGCCGCTGCTCCCGCAGCTGTCGGGCTCGGCGTCGGCCGCGCGCAGCCACACCAGCGTGCTGTCGACGTCGACGACCGCCAGTAGCCGCATCGCGGTGGTCAGCCGCCAGCCGGCGGACACCTTCCTGGCGCAGGTCCAGCTCTCCCAGCTCCTCTTCGACTTCGGCAAGACGATGGCCGCCACGCAGGTCGCTCGAAAGCTCGCGGAAGTGTCGGCCGAAGGCGTCGAGCTGCAGCGCCAGCTGATCGCGCTCACGGTGAAGGAGGCGTACACGAACATCCTCCTGGCCCAGCGCCTGATCCGCGTGCAGGAGCAGGCGGTGGAGCGCGCCGAGCTCAACCTGTCCTCCGCGAAGGGCTTCTACGACGTGGGCACCCAGCCGCTGTCCACGGTCGTCCGCGCCGAGGTCGACGTGGCCAACGCCAAGGTGGACCTGATCAATGCGCGCAATGCCCTCAGGACCGCCCGGGTCGCGCTCAACACGGCGCTGGCGATCGACGCCAGCACGGAGACGGAGATCCAGGACAACCTCGAATACCAGCCGACCACGCTCGACCGCGCCGCCCTCAGATCCGAGGCGCTCAGGCAGAGCCCCGAATATCGGCAGGCCCGGCTGCAGAGCGCCGCCGCCGAGGCGGGAGTGCAGCAAGCCTCGCGGAACTTCCTGCCCAACATCAGTGGCATTGGCTCCTACGGAGGAAGCCAGCTCGAGCTGAATCCCAACTGGTCGCTCGGCCTCCAGTTCAGCTGGAACCTCTTCGACGGCGGTAACCTGATCGCGGCGTACGACGAGGCCAAGGCCAACCTCGGCGCCGCGAGCGCCCGGGTGAAGGTCGCCGAGCTCACGCTGATCCAGAATCTGGAGCAGGCCGAGATCGCGGTCGAGGCGGCGCAGCAGCGCATCGAGGCGGCGCGGGTGCTCATCGCGTCCTCGCAGGAGAACTTCCGGCTGGCGCAGGGACGCTTCGACGTCGGCGTGGGCACGATCCTCGAGATCACCGACGCGCAGCTCGCGCTGACCCAGGCCCAGAACACCGAGGCGCAGGCGCTGGCCGACTACCGCATCGCGCTCGCCCAGCTCGACCGCGCCGCCGGGCGCCGGTAGTGCGAGGCGCGCATATGGTGGCAGTGCGCGCTGCAGGCCGTCGCGGGGCTGGGGCCCCGCCGGCCGAGGCGCGCATGAGAAAGGACGCTGAATGGATATCCTGAGAACGCTCACGGTGATCTGCGTCTCCGGCTGGCTCGCGATCAGCGCGTTCTTCTCGTTCGCGATCGCGCCGCTCGCCTTCAGGACGATCGACCGCGGCGTCGCCGGTCAGCTGGTCACGGCGGTGCTCCCGCGCTACTACGACTCGGGCGTGGTCCTGTGCGCCGTCGCGCTGACCGCCTCCATGATCCTCGCGGTCTCGGGTCGCAGACCACGCTGGCGCGCGCTCGTCGGGGTCGCGCTCTGCGGCGCGATGGTCGGCCTCTTGCTCTGGGCCTCGGTCGTGCTGTTACCGCGCGCGGAGACCGCGCGGCGCGGGCGCGACGACAGCACGTTCGCCCTCGCGCATCGCAGCTCGGTCCAGCTGAACGGGCTCACGATGCTCGCGGGTGTGGCCGTGCTGTTGCTCGAGGCGTTTAGCCGACCGGCGAGGCGTGACCACTGAGCTCGAGCACCGTGCGGACGCGATCGGCGACCGCCGACGGCGGCTCGTAGGCGATCGACTCGCAGGCCGCCAGGAGAAGCCACGCCAGCGTCTCGGGTGTCAGGACGGGGGTTGCCGGCGGCTTCGGCGAGCGGGCGATGGTCTCCTCCAGGCTCAGACGGAGCTGCTCGCGAGCCCAGCTGAGCGCCAGCGACGCCGTCTTCTCGTGCCGGCTCTTGATCCACGCCGCGAAGAGCTCTCGGGGCAATTCGGCGCTTTCCTCGGCGAACGCGCCGGCGAGTGCGGGGAGCGCCTTGTCGAGCGGGGAGCCGGCGAGATCCTTCGCGAGGGAGAGCAAGAGCGCCTCGGCCCGGGTCGGCTGTGGGGTCACGATGCGGATTCGACGCTTGGCGACCGGGCGAGGCTTCGTACGCCGACTGCGGCGCTGCTGGCTCTTCTTCGGTTTCGGTCGAGCCTTCCGTGGCCGGGCCTTCTTCGGCCGACTTTTCTTCTGGCGCCGGCGGGCGCGAGCCATGGCTTCCCCAAAATAGCAGGAGCCGCTCGGGGGACCGCATTCTGCGAGCGCCGCGCGCGGCGCCGGGCTATTCGTAGCGCAGCGCTTCGATCGGGTCCAGACGCGAGGCCTTGCGCGCGGGATAGAAGCCGAAAAAGATCCCGATGGCCGCCGCGAAGCCGAAGGCGAGCACGATCGACTCCGGGGCGACCAGCGTGCGCCACTCGGCGAAGTAGCTGATCGCCTCGGAGCCGGCGATCCCCAGCGCGATGCCCATGATGCCGCCGATCAGCGAGAGCGTGACCGCCTCGATCAGGAACTGCAGCAGGATGTGACGCCGCCGGGCTCCGACCGCCATGCGCAGGCCGATCTCGCGCGTACGCTCGGTGACCGACACCAGCATGATGTTCATGATCCCGATGCCGCCGACCAGCAGGGACACCGAGGCGATCGCCGCGAGCAGATACGTCATCACGCGCGACGACTCCTCCTGCGTCTGGAGGATCTCGGACAGGTTCCGGAGCCAGAAGTCGTCGTCCTGGAACGGCTGCAGGCGATGGCGCTGGCGCAGGAGCGCGCGGATCTGATCCTCGGCCTCGGTCATGTCCTCGCCGGGGCGGACCTTGATCGAGATCGCGTTGACGGCCCGCGCGTTGGCCTGGCTCACGCCGAGCACCTTCTTCTTCGCGGTCGAGAGCGGGACCAGGATGATGTCGTCCTGATCCTGTCCCCAGGAATTCTGGCCCTTGCGCGAGAGGACGCCGATCACCGTGAACGGGACCTTCTTGATCCGGATGATCTGGCCGAGCGGATCGGCCTCACCGAAGAGGTTGAACGCGGTCGTCTGGCCGAGCAGCGCGACCTTGGTCGCCCCGTCGACGTCCTCCTGGATCACCGCGCGGCCCTCGTCAACGGGCCAATCGCGCGCCTCGAAGTACGAGGGCGTCACGCCCTGGACCTGGGTGGCCCAGTTGAGGTTGCCGTAGACGATCTGTGCGTTGCCGCGCACCGACCCGGCGGCGGCCTGCACGCTCGGCACCTCGCGGGCGATGGCCAAGGCATCCTCTTCGGAGATCGTCAGCTGGCTGCCCATGCCGAGCCGGACGCCGGCCGCGTTCGTGCTGCCGGACAGCACGATGATCAGGTTCGAGCCGAGACTCTGGATCTGCTCGGCCACGCGGGCCTGGGCGCCCGAGCCGACGCCCACCATCGCGATCACGGCGCTGACGCCGATGATGATGCCGAGCATGGTCAAGGCGCTCCTCAGCTTGTTGACCCTGAGGGCCCGACCGGCGATGCGCACGCTCTGCCAGACGCTCATGCCGCGTCCTCGTCCTCGCGGGGCAGGGACGTGAGCGCCGCCGCGGCGTCGACCGGCTCGGCCACGCGCTCGTCGGCTCTCAACCGGCCGTCCCGGAAGATCAGGTGGCGGCTCGCGTACGTCGCGATGTCCGGCTCGTGCGTCACCAGGACGATCGTGAGGCCGGCGCGATTGAGGCCCTGCAGGAGCGCCAGCACCTCGACGCTCGTGCGCGTGTCGAGGTTCCCGGTGGGCTCGTCGGCCAGGATCATCGCAGGATCGTTGACGAGCGCGCGGGCGATCGCGACCCTCTGCTGCTGGCCGCCCGAGAGCTGGCTCGGATGATGGCCCGCGCGATCGGCCAG
>DATEMW010000261.1:0-17422 GCA_035275385.1 Candidatus Methylomirabilota bacterium
TGCGACGCCGACCACGACTCGGCCAGGCTCGGCGTCGTCTGCCCGGCGGGCATCGGCTTCACCAGCGCGTCGTGGATCGCGTAGAGAACCTTGAACGGCGTGATGGCCGACTCGGTCTCGCTCGGGTCGAGCCAGCGCGGCGCCAGGGTGACGTGGAACGCATAGGTGACCGTGCCCTCCGGCGCGGCGTCGAGCCGGGCCGGCGGCGTGAACAGTGTCGTGACGAGCGTGGCGAGCGCGCAGCCGAACGCCAGCGGCCGCGCGGCCGCGAATGAGCGAAGCCTGCGACTCAAGAAAAGCCTCCCATTGTGCAGGACGCAGACGTCCAGTTGAGTGTCGGTCAGGCGCCGGGCCGGAGACTTCCGCGCGGGGCTAGACCCCCGCGCGCTTCAAGACGAGGCCGATGTTCTGAGCCTCGGGCTTGCGCGTGCCGGCGTCGATCTCGCGGACTAGCTCGACGGTCGCGACCGAGACCGGCGTGCGCACGCCGACCTCCTGGCCCTTCGCGACCACGTGGCCGTTCATGTAGTCGATCTCGGTCGGGCGGCCCTTGATCACGTCCTGGCCCATCGAAGCCCGCCAGTTGCGGCCGCCGGTGCCGGTCGGCGTCAGCTGCTTGTCGAACGCCTCGTACACGTCGCGCTTGTCGGTGGCGGCGGCCCACTGCTCGGCCGTGTTGCCGTTGAACTTCGGGATCTTGTAGCCGAGCGCCAGCCCGACGCGCGCCGACTCCGACGCCAGATGGATCGTGATCGCGCGGCCCACTTCGCTGGAGGCGATGTCGAACGAGCCGAGGTTGGACATGCCCACGACCGGGTTGCCCATCGAGTTGGCGCAGAGCTTGGACCAGCGCTCGCCCCAGAGGTTGTCCGTCACCTGCGAGCCGTCGATCACCGAGAGGATCTCGGCCACTTCCTTGGCGCGCGCGGTGATGCGCCCGTCGTGCTCACCCACGCGGAAGACGTCGTGGCCCGTGCCCTGGCCCTTTTCGGCGCCGCGCTCCACTTGGCCGGGCTTCCACAGCGCCACCCCGATCTTCGACATGATCAGGCCGAGTGAGCGATTCGCGCCGGCGACCGAGGCCACGATCGGATCCGGCCAGCAGTTCTCCGAGGCGACGATGAACCCGTTGGGCGCCAGGTGCCGGACGGCGAGCTGGGTCGCCCACGCCGTGTCGTACACCTTCATCGCGACGAAGGCGATCTCGAAGTCGCGCGGCAGGCGCTGCGACTCGTTGAGGTGGAACGCCTTGGGATGCGCCTCGAACGGGTCGTGCGGTCCCGTGACCGAGATGCCCTTCTTGCGGATCGTCTCGACCTGCTCGGCCCACGGATCGACGAGCGTGACGTCGTGGCCGGCGCGCGACAGGAACGATCCGATGTAGCTGCCGATAGCTCCGGCTCCGACGAACAGGATCTTCTTGGCCATGCTGTCCTCCTGGCTGGACTTCGAGTGTCGGGCATTATCGCGCGTCAGGGCGCCGCGCGCGACCCGGTAATTGCCCCGAGCTTCGGCGGCCCGCTCGAATCGTCAAGATCAAGATTCCTTCAGGCCGCGCGGTCGCCCGGGTGGGCCCGCCGGTCACGCCCGGCCGGATCGAAGGATGGTGGCGAGGGCTCAAGGGCTCGAGCGCCAGTCCCAACCGGCCGCTTCGAGCTCGAGGAGAGCGGCGAAGCGCCCGGCGCGGCTCGCGAGCTCGCTGGGCGCGCCTTCCTCGACGATGCGCCCCTTCTCGAGGACGATCACCCGGTCGGCTTCGACCGCCGTCGACAGCCGGTGCGCCACGGTCAAAACGGCGCAGCCGCTCGGCAGGACCGAGCGCCGCAGCGCGGCGCGAAAGGCCGCATCGCTGACGGCGTCGATGGCCGCGGTCGCTTCGTCCAGCAGCACCACCGCCGGCCGGTGCACGAGCGCACGTGTCAGGGCGAGGAGCTGCTGCTGGCCGGCCGATAGCTGGGTTCTGCCCCCGCCGCCGTCACTGCCGAGAACCGTGTGATAGCCGTTCGGGAGCGCTCGCACGAAGGCGTCGGCTCCCGTGATCTCCGCGGCGTGGATCACCGCGTCTTCGGAGACCGACGGATCGCGGAGCGTGATGTTCTCGAGGACCGTCCCGGAAAAGAGCAGCACCACCTGCGGCACCACCCCCATGAGCTTGCTGCGCTCCGACTCTTCGACCAGCGCCGGATCACGCCCGGCGACACGGACCGTGCCCGTCCACGGCATGTAGAGGCCCGCCAGAAGCTGCAGCGCGGTCGTCTTCCCGGCTCCGGTTCGTCCGACGATTGCCACGTGCTCGCCCGGACGGACCGCGAGAGACGTGCGATGCAGCACGGGCTGCCCGTCGGCGTAGCCGAAGACGACGTCGCTCAGGAGGATGGGAGGTTCTGCCCCTCGGGCCGCGGGTGCTTCGGCGCCGGGCCGGTCCAGCGGCATCGCGAGGGTCGCGAACACGCGCTCGGCGCCCGCGATGGCGCCCTGGACCGTCTGCCACTCTTCGCCGAGCGCCGTGATCGGCTGAAAGACGCGCTGGAGCAAGATCAGGAACGCGGTGAGCGTGCCGAGCGAGATGCCGAACGCATCGAACGTTGGTCGCGTGCCGGCCCAGAGCAGCGCGGCGACCGCGCACGCCGACACCATCGCGGTCACCGGCGTGTAGAGGGCGGAGTAGCGGATGGCGCGATTGGAGGCACTCAACGCGTGAGCGAGCACGCGGCGGAAGCCGCCGATCGCCTCGGGCTCTCGACCGAACGCGCGGACGACCTCGATCCCGCGCAGGCTTTCCTGCAGACGGGCGGTGAGGGCGCCGACCGCGACGCGCGTCGCGCGCTCGGATTCGCGGACGCGGACTTGGAGGAAGCGAAGGGTCAGGACCAGCGGCGGCGCGACCAGACAGGCCACGAGTGTCAGCGGCGGGCTCAGGACGACCATCCCGATCGTGAGGGTCACGAGCCGCACGAGATTGGCGACGAGGACCGCGACCCCCGACGAGAACACGGCGTCGACCGCCTCGACGTCCGACGTGCACCGGGCGATCGCGTCACCCAGCGGCATCCGGTCGAACCGGCTCAGCGGCAGTCGCAGCAGGTGGCCGAAGGCCCGGATCCGTAGATCGCTCAAGGCGCCTTGCGCTACGGTGGCGGCGAGATAACCGTAGACGAACGTCATCGTCTGAACGGCGGCGCTCGCGGCGAGATAGAGGAGTGCCAGCTGCAGCAGGCCGCCGGCGCGACCGACCAGCAGGTGATCGTCGACGATCACACGGATGATGAACGGCGGCACGAGCTCGAACGAGGCGGCGGCGACCACGCACAGCACGACGGCGGCGGCTCTGCCGCGGCGGCCGACCAGCAGGCCCGCGAGGTTGGCCGTGAGCGAGCGCGCCGAGCCGACGGCCTCGGCAGGAGAACCGGCGAGGCGACTCATCGGCGAGCTCCGTTTCCCGCCAGGAGCTCCGCGTTGAGCTGGGCCTGGAAGATGCGCGAATAGAGGCCCGAAGCCGCCACGAGCTCGGTGTGCGTTCCGCGCTCTTCGATCCGGCCATCCTGGAGCACCACGACGAGGTCGGCGTGCGGAAACGCGGCGAGGCGGTGCGAGCACACGACGATCGTCACCCGGTCAGCGGCCGGCGCGTCGGCGCCGAAGGCCTGCTTGAGCGAGGCGATGATGCGCGCCTCGGTGGCCACGTCGACAGCCGAAAACGGATCGTCCAGCACCAGGAGCCCCGGCAGGCCGGGCGCGCCCGCGGCAATCGCGCGCGCCAGCCCGACTCGCTGGCGCTGACCGCCGGAGAGGCGAACACCGAGCTCGCCGATCTCCGCATCGAGTCCCCGCGGAAAGCCGAGCACGTCCTGGTCGAGGGCCGAGAGCCGTACCGCTTCGGTCAGCGAGCGATCGACTCGAACCTGATTCGCGTGGCCCAAGGTCAGGTTCTCTCTGAGCGTGCCGGAGAACAGGAGCGGATCCTGCGGCAGATAGCCGATCAGCCCGCGCCGCTCCTCGGGGGCGAGCTGCGTAGACTCGCGGCCATCGACGAGCACGACGCCCGACTCGATCGGATGGACTCCGAGAATCGCGCGCGCGAGCGCGCTCTTGCCCGAGCCAACGGGTCCGGTGACCCCGACGAGGGCGCCGGCCGGGATCTCGAGGGTGAGTCCTCTCAGGGCCGGCGTCCCGACGCCGGCATAACGAAACGTCACGTCTCGCAGGGAGACTGTCACGGGCCCCGCTTTGCGCGGTGGGGTCGGGTTGGTGGCGCGCGCGATTCCAGCGATGTGACCGTGCTTGAAGGACGCCCGGCGCGGCTCGCCGGCGACCCCGAGCGCCGGCGCGAGCAGCGGGCGCAGGCGTGCGTACGCGGACGCGCCGCTCTGGATCGAATTGACCATCTGGGGAATGCGGTGGCCGCGGTTGACGAAGCGCAAGAAGAGCTCGAGGTAGGCCACGAACCCGCCGACCGTCATCGCGCCCGCGACGACGCGCTCGCTGCCTTGCCAGACGACCAGGACGACGCCCGCGATCATCATGGTCGTGTAGATCGGCTGGAGACCGCCGCGCAGACGCGCGAGGCTCAGGTTCCGCTGAGCGAACCGGCGCGACAGCGCCGCCACGCGCTCGACCGACGCGCTCGTGCGGCCGAAGAGGCGCAGCACTCTCAGGCCGGCAAGATGCTCCTGGATCGCTGACGTCAGATCTGCGTTCGCCTCGCGCGCGCGGGTGGTCCGCTGCGCCACCCAGCGTCCGGTTGCGTGCGCGAGGACCATCGCCAGCGGCGCCGGAGCGAGCGCCAGGACGGTGAGGCCGGGGTCGATCACGAGCATGGCGACGATGAACGAGAGCGAGAAGAGCACCGTGTCCCAGATCTCGATGGTGAACTCGCGAACGCCGACGCCGAGCACCTCGACGTCGCCGACGATGCGCGCCATGAGATCGCCGACGGGCGTGCGCTGCACGTCCGCCATCGGCCAGGCCAGCACCCCGCGGAAGGCGTCGGCGCGCACGTTCGCGCGGATGCGCGCGTTGGCGGTCATGAGCCACCAGCGCTTGGCGATGCGCGGGATCTCGGTTAGCAAGGTGCCGGCGATGAACACGAGCGCGGCCCAGGCGACGTCGCCGGCGGTGGCCGCGCCGCGCTCCCAGGCCAGGGCCCGGTCGATCGCACGGCCGAGGAGGATCGCCGGCAGGACGACGGCGGTGTTCATGGCGATTCCCGCGATCGACCCGAGCACGAGCTGGCCCGCGACCTGACGGAAATACGGCCGCATCAGCCAGAGAAAACCGAACATCAGCGGGCTCCACTGCGGTGCGCCACGTCGGTCGGAGTGTAACTGTTGACACATCTAGCATCAAGCGTTACCTTTCGAGCCATGCGCTGGCTGACCCTCCTCATGACCCTGCCGCCCACGCCCACGCGGCACCGCGTCGGCGTCTGGCGAAAGCTCCAGCGGATGGGCGCGGCCCGACTGCGGGGCGCCGGCTGGATTCTCCCGGAGACGCCGGAGACCACGGAGCTGTTCCAGTGGCTGGTGCAGGAGATCCAGTCGTTCCGCGGCGAGGTGACCCTGCTCCGCGTGGATCGGGTGGAGACGATGAAGGACGAGGAGCTCGCCGGGCTCTTTCACAAGGCGCGCGGCGTCGAGTATCAGGCGGTCGTCCGCGAATGCCGCGACGTCCTCGGTCAGGTCGACCGCCATCGCGCCAGCCACCGCGGCTCGGTCGCCCCGCTCCGGAGCAAGCTCGACGGGTTGAAGCGCGAGCTCGATCGCATCGAGTCGATCGACTATCTCAAGGCGCCGGTGGGCCAGCGGGCGCGGACGCTCTGGGAGACGACGGCGAAGCGTCTGCGCTCGTTGGAGTCCGGGCCGGCCGTCGTGCGCGGCCGCCCCGGCGCTTTGCCGCCGCGGGGTAGCACGTGGGTGACGCGCCCGCGCCCCCACATCGATCGCATCGCTTCGGCGTGGCTCATCAAGCGCTTCTGCGATCCCGAGGCCGTGTTCGGGTTCGCCGACGCGGCGGATGCCGCGCGCAAGGGCATCCCGTTCGACGTGCTCGGGGCGGAGTTCGGCCATCACGGCGAGGACTGCACGTTCGAGACCCTGGTCAAGCGCTTCAAGCTGAAGGACCGTCGCGTGAAGCTCATCGCCGAGATCGTTCACGAGGCCGACCTGCACGACGGCAAGTTCACGCGCGATGAGTCGACGGGCGTGGACCTCGCCATCCGGGGCCTCGCCGAGGCGACCTCCGACGACCACGATCTGCTCGAGCGCGGCATGGCGCTCTTCGACGGGCTCTACAAGGTTCTGAAGCAGAAAGGCGTAGCGGTGTGGAGGTAGCAGGATGCAGTGGCTGACGACGTCGCGCCGGCGTTTTTTGGCCGCCGCGCTGGCGGCGCTCGGCGTCTACCGGCTCTCGGGCGATCAGGCCCGCGCCGAGTCGAGGGAGATCAAGGTGCCTGACAACGCCCCCGAAGAACGTTTCGACTTCGAGACCAAGGGCATTGAGGGCTGGACCACCGTCGACGGCCGGTGGGCGGTCGAGGAGATGGCCGACGCGCCGAGCGGGCGAAAAGCCCTCGTCCAGCGGGCAACCCGCAGCGCGTTCAACGTGATCGTGGCCCCATCGGGACCGTTCACCGACGTCGACGTGTCGATGAAGTTCAAGCCGATATCAGGCCGCGAGGACGCCTCGGGCGGCATCGTGTTCCGGTTCACCGACGGGCGGTACTACGTCGTCCGCGCCAATGGCCTGGAGGACAACTTCCGGCTCTACACCTACGATCGCGGCCGGCGCGAGATCGCGACCGCGAGCGTCAAGGCTCCGGCACTCGGGCAGTGGCACACGGTCAGGCTGGTGGCGGTCGGCGACCAGATCCAGGCCTGGCTCGACGGCAAGCTGCTGCTCGAGCATCGCGACGCGAAGCTCAAGTCCGGCCGCGTTGGCCTGTGGACGAAGGCCGATTCGGTCACGGCGTTCGACGACCTCACGATCCGAGGCGTGAGAGCGAGTGGATGAGGAGGTGCGCCATGAGCAGTCTGAAGCTCCGGATGGCGACGGTGGTGTTCGTGCTCGCCGCCATCACGGCGGGCGCGTCGAGCGTGCATGGGGCGGATCCCGATTGGAAAGCGGTCGAGCAGGTGCTCGGCAAGCCCGGTCAGCTGCAACCCGGCGACGTGTTTCGGGTCGGGATGCCGCGAACCGACCTCAACGTCAGCGTCAAGGGAGTTTCGGTCAAGGCCGGGTTCGCGCTCGGCTCGTACGCCGCGTTCAGGCAGGTCGGTGATCACGCCATGGTGATGGGTGATCTCGTTCTGCTCGACGCCGAGGTGCCTGCCGTGATGTCCGGTCTCTTCGCGGGCGGTCTCGAGGTGACTGCCGTGCACAACCACCTCAACGAGATGTCGCCGCACGTGATGTACATGCACTACGAGGGTCACGGCGACGCCGTGCAGATGGCGAAGGCACTGCGCCAAGCACTCGCTTCCAGCGCGACACCGCTGGGCGGCGCGACCGCCGGCAGCAGCGCGGCGAGCGGCGCGACGCTCGACACGAAGCAGATCGAGCAGGCGCTCGGCCGTCAGGGCAGGGACGTTGGAGGCGGCGTGTTCCAGGTCACGGCCCCGCGGTCAGAGGCAATCACGGAGATGGGGCAACCATTGCTCCCCGCGATGGGCGTCGTGACGGTCATCAACTTCCAGCCGACGTCGGACGGGAAGGCCGCGATCACCGGCGATTTCGTGCTCGTCGACAAGGAAGTGAACGCGGTCGCCCGGGCGTTGCGGCAGTACGGTATCGACGTCACGGCGATCCACAATCACGGGCTCTTCGACACACCGCGGCTCTTTTACATGCACTTCTGGGCCAACGACGACCCGGTCAAGCTCGCCCAGGGGCTCAAGGCCGCGCTGGACCAGACCAATAGTCGCCGCTGAGAACCAGCGGCGCCAGAACAGGAGCGTGCGATGAAGTGGGTGACTCGTGAGAAAGCGCGTGTCGATCGGATCGCGTGTCCGTGGCTCATCAGCCGGTTCATCGACAAGGAGCCGACGTTTCTTTTCGTGCCGACCAGCCAGGTGATGCAGGTCGCCGAGCGTGAGGGGGCGATCCCGTATGACGTGGCCAACGTCGAGCTTGGCCATCACGGCGAACGGTGCTCGTTCGACGCGTTTCTGGACAAGTACAAGCTGACGGACCCGGCGCTGCAGGCGCTGGCGACGATCGTTCGCGGCGCCGACACCGACGCGCGCCAGCTGACCGAGGAATCGTCGGGGCTTTACGCGCTCGCGACCGGCTTTCAGGCGATCGCCGTGGACGACCACGACAACATGGCCAAGCAATTTCCTGCCTACGACGCTCTCTACGCGTACTGCCGCGCCGCGGGCGCACGACGCGCGTAGCCGACGGGCCGCAGGCGAGCCGATGGGACAGTCGGTGTTAGAGCTTCTGGGTTACGTCGAGCTCCCAGCGCACGTCGGGTGCGGCGCATTCGATCACGCGGCCGTGCACGGCGTGCGCGGGCTCCTCTACGTCGCGCACACGGCGAACGACGCCGTCGACGTGATCGACTGTGCGACCAGCCGCTACCTGCGCTCGATTCCGGGCCTGCCCGCCGTCGCCGGCGCGCTGGTCTCAGAGGCGCACGACCTCGTGTTCACGTCCAATCGCGGTGAGAACACGGTCGGGATCTTCTCCGCCGATCGGGAAGGTGACGTGACCAAGGTGGCCGTCGGGGTCGGTCCCAACGGCCTCGCATACGCGACGGATCATCGCCTCCTCCTCGCGGCGAACGTCGGCGACCCGGCTCGGCGCGGGCCGCACACGGTCTCGCTGGTCGACGTCGGCCGCGGCGCGCTGATCGCCCAGGTGCCGGTTCCCGGCCGGACGCGCTGGGCGGTCTACGACGCGGAGACGGGCCGGTTCTACGTCAACATCGCCGACCCGCCCCGGATCATCGCCATGGACAGCGCCGATCCGGGCCGGGTGGCCGACACGTTCTCGATGCCGGCGGCGGGACCGCACGGTCTCGATATCGATCCGCCGACGCGACGACTCTTCTGCGCCTGCGATGCCAAGACGCTACTCGTGGTCGACGCGCGCTCGGGCGCGGTCGTGAGCCAGCACGCGCTCAGCGGCCCGCCCGACGTCGTCTTCCTCAATGCGCGGCTCCAGCACCTGTACGTCGCGATCGGCGATCCGGGAGTCATCGACGTGTTCGATATCCGAACCATGCGGCGCGTGGAGAGCGTGCCGACCGAGCGCGGCGCGCACACGATCGGGTTCGACGCCGCCCGCGACACCGTGTACGCCTTCCTACCGGACACGCACCGCGCGGCGGTCTACCGCGGCCGGTGACGCGGGCCGGCCGTCAGGGGCGCGCGGCGCCCGCGCCCTGGTGGCTCGGATCGGGCGCGGCCCGATTCTGGGAGCCCAGATAGCAGCCGACCAGGATCAGTACCGCGAGCATGTCCACGGCGCCGCCGATGCCCCACATGACGAGGCCGCCGAGCGACTGATCCTCGGCGCTCGGGTACGCGCGGTACCAGGTCTCGCGGCTCATCGCGAGCAGGAGCCCGAGGAGCGCGCCCTGAAGGGCGGCGAGCACCAGGTAGCCCACGCGCATCCCGTAGCCCGCGGGAATCCGGAGCCGCGGCGCCGGCTGAATGACCGGCCACCAGAACAGGACGGCGGTTCCAAAGAAGATCAGATGCTCCGCGTCGTGGACCACGCGATCGGCGACGGCCGCGTCGTAGGCGCTGGGAAGATGCCAGAGCCATACCGCGGCGACGTGTGCGAGCCAGGCGACCGACACCATGGTGAGCGCGCGCCAGAGCCCGCGTAGCGGGGCGCCGGGCCTCAGCAAGCGCCCGGCGTGAGCGCGCACCGGCGGCGGGAGCGCCCAGCAGAGCGCGGCGAACGGATCGGCGAGCAGCAAGAGGGGAGCGGCCACGACGATCAGCAGCAGATGTTGGGTCATGTGCGCCGCGAAGCTCGCGTGAGCCATACGGTCGACGGCGTCGGAGAGCGCCACGAGCACGCTCAGGAGCCCGCCTGCGGAGGCCGCGACGCGCCAGCCCGATACCGCACCGCCGCGCCGCCGTAGCTGCCACCAGCCGAGCGCATACGCGCCCGCCACGAGCAGCACCGGAGCGGCGACTTCGGGTCGTACGATCCAGTCGCCCGGGCCGGACGATGTGGCAACGGACCAGAGATCGCTGGAGGCGCCGGCGCCGACTGACTGGACGGCTCCGTGGGCCATTGCGGCCCGATCCTACTTGCGGATCGCCAGGACCGCCACCCAGAGAAAGAACGCGACCGTGCCCACCAGGAACAACGCGAACGCGACCTTCTCGATGGCGCTCATCAGTACGCGATCGGAATGAAATTCGCCAGGACGTTGAAGAAGATTCCCAAGGTGAGGGCGAGCAGGTTCAGCAGTGCCAGCGGGATCAGGATGTGTTCGGCCCGCATGTCAGGCTCCTACTGACCCACGGCGAGGCCGGGTCCGAGCCCGCCCCAGTACTTGAAGAGATAGTAGACGCCCCAGACGGCGAGGATCGCGTAGACGACGAGCAGCCACTTGTTGACGAGGCCATGGTAGGCGCGAATCTCGCCCTGCGCATAGACCTCGACCTCGCCGTACTTCGGGTGATGCTCAGGCGTCCCGTCGCTCATCCACGCCCTCCGCGCGAAGCACTTGATGCTTGATCGCTTCGAGACCGCGAAACGCGCCGCTCGTGGCGCCCCACACGAAGGCGCAGAGCGCCGCCAGACTCATCAGGAAGGCCACCGTGAACGCGCCGAGCGTCAGATGCTCGATCATTCGCGGATCCCAGGATACAGCCGTCGTGTCTTTCCTCGCTCGCCCACGAGCCGATCGGGCTGCGCCGGATCGAGCGCGAAGCGCGGGTGGTCGGCGGCCACGTCCGGTGAGTTCAGCTTTGCCCGGGCGCCGGCCGGGATCTGGAGCGTCTCGCCGGTCAGCGGATCCTTCCAGGCTGAGAGCGACAGCACGAAGTACGAGATCGCCCAGCGCTCCTCTTCGGTCATCGAGTCGCCGAACGAGGGCATGGGCGTGCCGTCGAGGCCGAGGGTCATCGTGCGGAAGACGTCGCGCACGGTCGATCCGCCCTTGAACTGGCCGCGGGTGAAATCGGCCGGCCGGATCGGAAACTTCAGATCGTCGGTCAGGTCGGGCGCCGAGACGCCGTCGCCCTTGCCGCCGTCGCCGTGGCACTGGAAGCACTTGGCCTTCACATAGAGATCCTTGCCGCGGGCGACCAGCGCGGGGGTGGGCTTGGGCGGATCGTTGATCGTGGCCGCCGGCTCGGGCTGCTCGTCCTTCCAGCGGCTCGAGAAGGTCTTGATGAACGTGACGACCGCCAGCCGCTCCTTGTCGGGCAGCTCATGCCACGTGGGCATCGCGGTCCAGCGCACGCCGCGCGTCACCGTGCGGTAGAGGTCGCCGTCGGTCGGCAGCGAGCCGGATTGCGTCGTGCGGAACTTGAAGACGCCGAGCGTGAAGTTGCGCGGCCGGGGCGAGAGGAACGTCGCGGCGACCCCGTTGCCGTCTCCTGTCTTGCCGTGACAGCCGACGCACCGCGTGGTGTAGACCTCGCGGCCGAGCGTCAGGAGCTCCTGGCTCGAGGGGATGTTCATGACCGAGACGCCGACCGTCTGCGGCTCGAAGACCTCGCGCCACGCCCCGCGGTTGGTGCCGAGCTTCTGGATGTACCGCACCAGCCCCACCAGCTCTTGCGTTGGAAATACCAGGGTGACGCGCTCGAGCGCCGGCGGCTTGTCGCCGAATCCCTTCAGATCGATGACCGGCGTGCCGTCGAGTGGCCACCGGCCGTCCGGCGCCGGCGAGACGAACGTGAGGCCGTCGGCGTTCGGGTAGAGGGCAATCGGGCGCTCGGCCTTCATCGTGAAGTATTTCTTGAGCTCGTCCGACGGCGGCAGCGCCGGCCCGTCGTTGCCCTTCACGAGCGCCAGGCGCAGTCGCGTGTAGAGCCACTTGAAGCTCGGCATGACCGAGTCGGGCACGACCAGGCGCGGATCCCAGTGGTGCGCGTAGTGCCAGTCGTCGCCGTACTTGAGGCCGACGCGCGTCAGGTCCGGGCCGATCCGGCGTGTCGAGAAGAGGTGCGGCAGATCGAACGCGTATTCTCCGGCTTCGGAGACCGGGCCCCAGCGCAGGTCCTCGCCGGTGACGGGCCGCACGTACTGGCTGTGGCAATACCAGCAGCCCTCGCGGATGTAGACGCTCCTGCCCAGGTGCTCGAGCGCCGTGTAGTCCGAGGCGTCGTAGCGCACCCACTTGACGTCGCCGAGGTCCGTACGCACGGCGCGGCTGACTTGCTTGGAGCGCGACTCCGGGATCATCGCGGGCAGAAAGCCCTGCACGAACATCGCGAGGGTCACGAAGAAGAAGCCGGCGCCGACCGCGAGCGAGCCGATCGATTTCATAGCGATCGCGCTCCAGCTCCGAGCGACGTCTTCATGAGCGTGTAGACCAAGAGCGACATGCCGAGATCCATCGAAATGCCGGTAAGGGTCCGGACCCACCAGTACGGGCGGATCGCGTTGACCGAATGCACCCATTCGGTGCCGGCCATCAGCATGAAGCCCTGCTGGAGCCCTTGCGCGGTCAGCACGAGTCCCATCGCCGAGATGCCGAGGGTGATGAGCCAGAAGCCCCAGTTGCCGACCCGGAAGCTCCACAGCGGCGCGTCGTTGGCCAGGCGCGGCCACACGTACATCGTGCCGGCGATCGCCCACACCACGAACGTGCCGAAGACCGTCAGGTGCGAGTGGGAGATGACGAAGTCGGTGAAGTGCGTCGGCTGCTGCAGCGAGCGGAGCGCCTCCAGCGAGCCCTGGAAGCAGCCGACCAGGTACATGATCGAGCCGACGATCAGGAACTTCGCCGGCAGGTTGCGCGAGAAGTGCTGCCAGCGGCCGATCATCGTGCCGAAGAAGTTCTGGAGCACCGTCCAGACCGGGATGATCAGCATCATCGACGAGACGATCGCGATCGTCTCCGCCCAGTCGGCGATCGGCGAGTAGAGGTAGTGATGGATGCCGACGAACGGATAGAAGAACGCGAGCGACCAGAACCCGATCAGCGAGAGCCGATGGCTGTAGATCGGGTTCTGCACGCTGGCCGGCAGGAAGTAGTAGATCAGCACGTAGCCGGCCGGCGTGATCCAGAGCCCGACGACATAGTGGATGAAGAGGCCGTGCCACGCGGCGTTATTGATGCCGGGGATGTGATAGGGCCCGAGCATCAGCAGTACGAGATTCACGTCGGTCCACACGAACGCGGCGATCAGATACCAGAGGGAGACGTAGAGCGGCCGCTCGCGGCGGTGCTTGATCGTCATCAGGAACTGGACGGTGAGCGCGACGACCGCGACGAAGATCACGATCACGTTGATCAGCGGGAACTCGCCCGCCTCCCAGCCGCGGTTCCAGCCGAGCGCCAGCAGCACGATTGCCGCGGCGAGGTTCAGGTTCCAGATCCACAGGAGCGGGCGGCTCCAGCGCTCGCCCCAGATGCGCACGCCGGTCAGGCGGGGGACGATGTAGTAGCAGAGGCCGATGAACAAGGTCGAGAAGGCGCCCCAGATGACGCCGTTCACGTGCATCGGCCGCAGCCGTCCGAACGTCAGCCATGACACGTCGCCCAGGAACGTCGGGTAGTTGAACTTGGTCGAGATGAACGCGCCGATCGTGGGGAAGAGCAGCAGCCAGCCCAGACCGCAGGCCAGCCACTGTCGAATCAGATCGGCGTCGATCAGCTCGTCGTTTCGCGACGAGACTTCACGCAGAGCGGCGTCGGTCACACTCATCCAAGTCTCAGAGCGAGGATAGCGCGGTCGCCCGCTTATCCGAATCGAATGGGATGCGATGTCTGAAGCTCGGCGCCGCGGCTGTTCCTGAACAGGACGCGCAGGAGCGGCCGCATTGCCGTCCGCTCGGCCCCTTGGATAGAATCGGCACCGAACTTCATGTCGACGCCGCTTCAGCCGTTTCCTGCCGCGCCGCGGCTCTTCCGAGCCGAGCACGTCGTGATGGCGGCCGCGACCCTGGCGCTGATCGTGCTGGTCCTGCTACCGCTGGCCTTCCTGGTGGCCGGTAGCGTCACGGCGGACGAGGGGCTGACGTTGACGCATTTTCGGGATGCCCTGTCGAGCCGGCTCTACGTGCAGGCGCTCAGAAACTCGCTGATCCTGGGTGCGGCGACGGCGGTGCTGAGCGTCGCGGTCGGCCTGCCGCTGGCCTGGGCCGTGAGCCGGACCAACGTGCCCGCCAAGCGCTTCATTCACCTGACCGCGATCGTGTCGTATCTGACGCCGCCGTTCCTCACCGCGATCGCGTTCGTGAACCTCTTCAGCCCGCGGGCCGGCCTCGTCAACGGCTTCGTGCGTGACGTGCTCGGCATGCCCGCGCTCACGTTCGACGTGTTCTCCATGGCGGGACTGATCCTCGTTACGGTGCCCCACACGTTCCCGTTCGTGTACCTGCTGGCCGCCAGTGCGCTCGAATCGGTCGACGCCTCCATGGAGGAGTCGGCGCAGATCCTCGGCGCCGGCCGCTGGCGCACCGCCCTGGCCGTCACCGGGCCATTAGTGGCGCCGGCCGTGCTGTCGGGGGCGCTCGTGGCCTTCGTGAACGCGATCGCGCTCTTTGGCTCGCAGGCGATCGTCGGGCTCCCCGGCCGCGTCTTCACGTTGCCGACGCGCATCTACGCGCTGTTCGACTATCCGCCGCAGTACGGACTGGCCTCGGCGCTCTCGCTGATCTTCGTGGCGCTGACGGTCGCCGCGCTCTACCTGCAGCGGCGATACCTGGCCCGGCGCTCGTACGTCACGCTCGGCGGCAAGGGGAGCCGGCCGCAGCTGGTCGACCTCGGCGGAGCGCGCTGGGGTGTCCTTGGGTTCTGTGCGGTGGTATTCGTCGTCGCGGTGGCGGCGCCGTACCTGACGTTGCTGGCGGTGTCGGTGTCGAGGTCGTGGGGGCTCCACTTCTGGGAGAACCTGACGCTCCAGCACTACCGATTCGTGCTGCTCGAATACGACGTTACGCGCCGAGCCATCGCGAACAGCTTGATCCTGGCGAGCGCGACCGCGACTCTGGCGGTGCTGATCGGCAGCTTCGTCGGCTGGCTCGATCTGCGCACCGCGCTGCGCGGCCGAAAGCTCCTCGACTACGCCTCGCTCGTGCCGCTCGGGCTGCCGGGAATCGTGGTCGCGGTGGCGCTGATCCAGTTCTGGCTGAGGGTGCCGCTGCCGATCTATGGCACCTTGCTGATCATCCTGCTCGCGTATACCGGCCGATTCATTCCCCTGGGCGTGCGCTCGGCCAACGCGGCCTTCCGCCAGATCGACCCGACGCTCGAGGAGACCGCCCGCGTAACCGGCGCCGGGTGGCTTCGGACATTTCGCAGCGTCACCCTGCCGCTGGCGCGGCCCGGGCTTTTCGCCGGCTGGCTCCTCGTGTTCGTGCCGGCGCTCCAGGAGCTCTCGGCCTCGGTACTGCTCTTCAGCTCGGGGTCGATCACCCTGGCGGTGGCGGTCTACAACCTCTACGAGACCGGCGCGCTCGGGCCCGTCGCGGCCCTGGCGATCGTCACGATGCTGATCATCACCGCGGCGATCGCGCTGGCCACGCGGCTGGGACGCGGCGCGGCGGCCGCGCGCGCCGAGCGGGCCGGAGTTGCTCAGTGAGGATCGCGAGGCGGCCTCGGGGCGGCTGATGGCGAGCATTGGCATCGAGCGAGTGACCAAGCGGTTCGGCGGTGTCACGGCCGTGCGCGATCTGAGCCTCGAGATCGCCGATCGCGAGTTCGTGACCTTGCTCGGGCCGAGCGGCTGCGGCAAGACCACGCTTCTCAGGCTGATCGCGGGGTTCATGGCGCCCGACGAAGGCGTGATCCGCGTGGGCTCGGCGGCGCTCTCGACGCCGACGGGGATCGTGCCGCCGGAGCGCCGCGGCATGGGCATGATGTTCCAGAACTACGCGGTGTGGCCCCACAAGACGGTCTACCAGAACGTCGCGTTCGGTCTGGAAGTCCGCAAGGTCGGTCGCGCGGAAACTCGGGCGCGCGTCGCGCGGGTGCTCGAGCTCGTGAACCTGGCGGGGCTCGAGCGGCGATACCCGAGCCAGTTGAGCGGCGGGCAACAGCAGCGCGTCGCCCTGGCGCGAAGCCTGGTCGTCGAGCCCGGAATACTTCTGCTCGACGAGCCGCTGTCGAACCTCGACGCCAAGCTCCGCGAGCGCATGCGCTGGGAGCTCAAGGAGCTCCAGCGCCGAACCGGGATCACGTTCGTTTACGTCACGCACGATCAATCCGAGGCGATGGCGCTCTCCGACCGGATCGCCGTGATGCACGAGGGAGCGATCATGCAGGTCGGCGCGCCGCGCGCGGTCTACGCGCGGCCGGTCAACAAGGTCGTCGCCGATTTCATGGGGCTCGTGAACCTGATCTCGGCGCGCGTCGTCAGGACGGGCGATGAGGACGGCCTCGTCGCGATCGGCGGCGAGCATAGGGTCAGCGCCGCGGTGCCGCCCGGCGCGATCGCCGGTGAGATGGTGCAGCTGGCGATCCGTCCCGAGAATCTTCGGCTCGTTCCCACGGCGTCCGGAGACGGCTCAGGCTCGGTTCCGGGCGAGGTGGCCGAGGTGACGTTCCTCGGTAACCTCATCGACTGCCACGTGACGCTCGGCGACGGCACGCGCGTGCGCGTCCAGCTCGATCCCGGTCAGACGCCCGAGGTGGGGCAGCGGGTCGCGATCCGCTTCGATGGCCGGCAGAGCAGCGTGTTCAGCTAGAATCCGAGCTAAGCGCGGCGGCAGTCCGCCGCCGCAGGATGTCGCGGGGCTGGGGCCCCGCCGTCCGAGGCGCGGCTATGAAGGAGGCACTCATGGCGGTCCAGACGACGCGAACGGTCGAGGAGCTCGAGGCGTATTGCGCGCGGCTCAGAGCGGCGGGGCTGGACGCGCCGTGGTCGAGGCCGGGACCGCTCATCCCGCCCAAGCCCACCGCGACTCAGGCACGCCACTGGCGCTGGCGGGACATCGAGCCGCTCCTGTTCGAGAGCAGCGAGTATCTGAGCCCGCACCGCGGGGCCGAGCGCCGCGTGCTGCGCCTGCACAACCCGGGAGTCCCGGAGCGGACCGTCGCGCACAGCCTCGTGCTCGCGATCCAGTACCTGCTTCCCGGCGAGGTCGCTCCGGCGCATCGCCACTCGCCGACCGCGATCCGATTCATGCTCCACGGCGAGGGCGCCTTCACGACCGTCGATGGTCAGAAGTGCGCGATGAAGGCGGGCGACCTGGTGCTCACGCCGGGGATGGCCTGGCACGACCACGGCAACGAGGGCGGCAAGCCGGTCTACTGGATGGACATCCTCGACTGGCAGATCGT